>JBDKRF010000440.1:0-3375 GCA_039683525.1 Clostridiaceae bacterium | reverse complement strand
GCGACGGCAACGTGTTTTTAGACAGCGCCAAGAGCGACGTCATGGCGATGTATCCAAATATGACGCTGCAACTCTTCTCGCCGAAGGAGACCAACGCCTCTCAACTCCTGATGGACGGCGTTCGCGACGCGTTCTCGTTCGGGCCGACGCTGATTCGCGACGGCGTGTTCACCACCGAGGACATCGACCACACGGCGCGCATTGCAAACGAGACCAACCCGCGTACGGGCCTTGGCATGGTCGAACCCGGACATTTTGTCGCGATCGTGGTCGATGGTCGCCAGAAGGAATACAGCTACGGCATGCGCCTCACCGCCTTTGGCGAGCTCTTCGTCAAGGAAGGGTGCGTTGAGGCATATAACCTCGACGGCGGCGTCTCCGCCTGCATGCTCTTCATGGGAGAGCAGCTCAATCATCACGGCAACAACCGCGTTGGCACGATTGAGGACACCTATCAGCGCAGGATTCCGGATGGGCTCGTCTGGGGCTACTCCGCCACGGTGCCCGACGAAGACGATCCGATCTATCACCGTGGAGAAGGTTAATTACGATTTGTGTGAAACGGCTTGCAGCAACCTGCGAGCCGTTTTTTGTGTTTTTCGTGAAACGGCGGGCGGACGCACACGCGAAAAGCCGAAACTTGCGGATGTTTGGCATTTCTTGATTCTGTGCGGCAAATTTCATCCAGTTCTTGCGAAAGAGAATCAATAAGAAGTATAATATGTACGGAACAAATCAATTGAATCCGGAGGGTTCCAAATCGGTTGAGCACTTTCGCAAATTCGATTATGTTTGTAACAAATTAAACTGCGATCCACACGCCGACTTGCCTTTTTGCTCGTAACTCGACATAGTAAGAATAGCAGGATACGAATCGTATCCGCTCATCCACACAACACGACGATCAGTTCAAGATCGGAGGAAGAATTGCGATGATCTATCAAAACGCAATGGTATTTGGCCCCAACTTTCATTTTCACAAAGGTGGCTTCGCGGTTGAAAACGGGCGGTTCTCGCGCGTGCTCGCTGCAGGCGAAGAGGAAGGCACCGACCTTGGCGGGGCCTATGTCGTGCCGGGATTTATCGACGTGCATAACCACGGCAACTCCGGCAAGGATTTTTCGGACGGGGATGACGAGGGTCTCAAGACCCTCGCGCGGTATCTCGCGAAGAACGGCATCACCTCGTTTGCGCCCGCTTCTGTCACGCTGCCGGAAAGCCAGCTCAAGACCGCCTACGAAAGCGCCGCCCGCTTTGCAAAGGCTGCTCCCTCGGGTTGCGCCGTGCTGCGGGGCATCCATATGGAAGGCCCGTTCTTCTCGGAGAAAAAGAAGGGCGCGCAAAACGGCGCATACCTGCAAAACCCCAACTATGAAATGTTTCTGCGGCTCAACGCCGCGGCGCAGGGGCTCATCAAGATCGCGGATGTAGCTCCCGAGCTGCCGGGCGCCATCGAATACATCGAAAAAGTGAGCAAGATCTGCACGGTCTCGATTGCCCATACGGACGCGAACTATGATCAGGCGAAGGCCGCGATTGCCGCAGGAGCCAAGCATATTACGCACTTGTTCAATGCCATGCCGTCGTTTCTGCATCGCGCGCCCGGTGTAGTCGGCGCCGCCGCCGAGTCCCCCTGGGTGATTGCGGAGCTGATCTGCGATGGTCAGCATGTGCACGAGAGCGTCGTTCGGGCCGCCGTTTCCATGTTTGGCGCGGAAAGACTCTGCCTGATCAGCGACGCACTCTCCTGCTGCGGCATGCCAAAGGGCGAATATGAGCTCGGCGGTCAGAAGATCATTCTCGACGGCACGGTCGCAAGACTTGCGGACGCGCCGGATACGCTTGCAGGCTCCGCAAACAATCTCTTTGGCATCTTCCGCCTTGCGCTCTCCTTCGGTATTCCCGCCGAGGCGGCGGTACGCATGGCGAGCGAAACGCCCGCCCGTGCGCTCGGCGTGGAAGGCGAAGTCGGCTCCATCGCAAACGGCAAGCGCGCGGACTTCCTCGTGCTCAACGGTGACTTCTCGCTCCGGCGGGTCTATCTCGCGGGTAGCGAGCTAATGGAGAACTAAGCCATGGAACGACCCCTTTACCACATTGTGACGATATCTTCCGATACAGCGCACGTCGGCGAGCGCTTCACGATCTCGCACGATCGTCCCGAGGGAGCCGCTTCACCGGAAACGCGCGGACAGGTGGTCTACCTGCCGGGTGAGGGGTTGGAAGTTTCGATGGTCTGCCGCGAAAAGAACCCGCGTGCGATCTATCATAACCCCAACGATCCCGTCCATACGGATAGCTGCATGGAGGCGTTTCTGGATTGTTTCCCCGACCTGCCGCAATACGGCTATATCGGGCTGGAGATGAACGCAAACGGCGCTTGCCACTGCTCCTTTGGTACAAGCAGGCACACGCGCAGCTATGTGATTAAGCGTGGGCTTGCGCATCCTGAAGTGACGATTGAGCGGTTTACGCAAGACGACGAAGATTTCTGGCGGGCGACATGCTTGCTCAAGACCTCGTTCCTAGAGGCGCTGTATGAGCGAAACTGCGATTTTTTGCCGGGGCATCGCATGCGCGGCAACTTCTATAAATGCGGCGATCACACGGATGCACCGCACTGGGGCAGCTGGGCACCCGTGGAGAAGGTGGACTTCCATGTGCCGCACCTTTTCGGGGAGCTGATCGTCGTTTCCGATTTGGATGACCGAAATAAATAAGACTCTATTGGGTTAAGAAAACTAAAATAAACTCTTTTGAGCAAGAAGACGAAGGAACAACCATCATGAAAATCATCGTAACCGAAAACTTTGACAAAACCTGTGAACGCGCGGCGGAAATCATTGGCGACGTGATCCGCAACAAGCCGGATGCGCGCCTCGGCCTCGCAACGGGTAGCACCGCGCAGGGCGTTTACCCGTATCTCGTGAAAGCCAACCGCGCGGGCAAGCTCGACTTTTCGCGCGTGAACACGATCAACCTAGACGAATACGTCGGTCTCGCGCCGGATCATCCGCAGAGCTACCGCCGTTTTATGGATGAAAACCTCTTTGACCACATTAACATCGACAAAAAGAACACCGTCGTTGCCAAAGGCATCGGCGATATTGAGGCAAACGTCAAGGCGTTTCGCGAGTCTCTCGCCGAGAAACCCATCAATGTACAGCTGCTGGGCATCGGTGTCGACGGCCACGTCGGCTTCAACGAGCCGGGCGCGGTGCTCTATGACGGCGCGCATGTCGAGGAGCTGGACGAGAGCACGATCGACGCGAACGCGCGCTTCTTCGCAGACCGCAAGGATGTACCGACCAAAGCGATCTCCATGGGCATCGGCGACATCCTCCGCGCAAAGAAGCTGCTGCTGCTCGCGACGGG
>JBDKRF010000439.1:0-6146 GCA_039683525.1 Clostridiaceae bacterium | reverse complement strand
AATTTCAAGACGGTCAATGATACATTGGGTCACGCCAAGGGAGATCAGCTCCTGACCCAGTTTGCTAACGGCCTGAGAAGGCTGTTTCGCGCCGGCGACTATCTTTCCCGCGTGGGCGGAGACGAGTACATGATCTTTATCAAGCTCGCGCGCGATGATCAGATCATTCTCGACAAGGCGGAAGCGCTGCGCAGCGAGATGGCGGTCCTCAGCCGCAAGATCGGCATTCCGGTGTCGATCAGCGTTGGCATCGCGGTATATGATCGCGACGGAGAGTCGTTTGACAAGCTCTATAAGGCGGCGGATAAGGCGCTCTATCAGGTGAAGCGCAACGGCAAGAACGCGATTGCGTTTGCGTCCGCGCCCGCGGCGGAGAAGGACGATGCGACAAACGCCCAGCAAGTTGAAATCACCGAGTCCGGTTTGGATGAATCATTCAGAGAAAACAAACAGGTCGAACATCGACCATAGAATTGGGAGGATATGACAACGCAAGATTTTGAAAATAGCGCGGAGGAAACACACGCGCAGCAAGAGGACATCACACCGGAAATGAAGACGCAGGTACAGTTCACGAAAAAGCAGAATTTTCTGCAGGGGTTCAAGTATCTACTCTTTTCCGCTTCAGCGGGAATCATTCAGGCGGCTTCGTTTGCGCTGATGAACGAGACCATTCACTGGGACTATTGGCCGAGTTATCTGATCGCGCTGACGTTGTCGGTGGTGTATAACTTTACCGTCAATCGAAAATTCACGTTCAAGTCCGCGAAGAATGTACCGCTTGCGATGACGCAGATCTTCCTCTACTACCTCGTGTTTACGCCGCTGTCCACATGGTGGGGCGAGGCGCTCACGCAGGCAGGATGGAATGAATACATCGTGCTCTTTGGCACCATGGTGATCAACCTGATCACGGAGTTTAGCGTGTACCGCTTCATCGTGTTCCGCAAGCATATGTACACGAACGAAGAAGGACAGGCGGAGTTGGCAAAACAGCAGATAGAAGAATAAAAATCGTAATAATACAAAAACCTCCGAATGTAAATCGGAGGTTCTTTTTATTTGCGTTTTCTCGAAAAGGGTTTGGGCAAAGCCCTTTAACCTCTCTCTACTCCATCGATTTAAACCCTTCGCCGTGCACCTCCGTTGCGTCGGTGACGAAGATGAAAGCCTCTTTGTCGATCTGCTTGACCGCCTTGAGCGTCTGCGAAAACGAGTTACGCCGCACGACCAGCATCAACACGTGCTTATTCCGCCGTGTGTAGCCGCCGCGTCCTTGCAGCACCGTCACCCCGCGACCCAGCTCATTCGCCAGCAGCGCTAAGATATCGTCTCCGCGCTCGGAAACGATATAGATCACCTTTGCGTGATCCACGCCCTGCATGATCGCGTCGATCGTGCGCGTGGTGACGAAGATAGTCACGATGGAATACAGCGCAACCTCGATGTTGCGGAACACGAACACGGCAAATACGACGACCGTCGCATCCACGATCAGCAGCAGCGAGCCCACGGAGAGGTTAGGAAACGCGCGGTTTAGCAGCAGACTGATGAGGTCCGTTCCGCCCGTCGTTGCCCCGCGTACAAAGATCGAGCCCATGCCAACGCCGCAGAGCACACCGCCCAGCACGGATGCCAGCAGGATGTTGTTGCTGTAGGGCGGCAGAATCCGCGAAAACAGCTCGATAAAGCCCGAGAGCAGGAGCGTGGTGACGATGGTCTTCGCCAGCGGGCGAAAGCCCAGCTTCCACCAGGCGAGGATGATCAGCGGGATGTTGAGCAGCAGCGTCCAGATACCGACCGAGATCGGCGAGATGTAGGCCAGCGCGGTGGCTAGTCCTGAGACGCCACCGGGCGCGATGTCATTGGGGATGGTGAAGAGCACCAGCCCCGCCGCGACGAGCGCGCTGCCAAATACAAACGCTACAATGTCGAAAACCCAACTGCGAACGGTTTCTTTCATGCAATCACGTCCTTATCGTTCCGAAAGACCACCCGAACCACGCTCGGGCGGGAGAGACACAGGGATTGTGTTACGGGTTGAGCCCCTTGAGCGCGTCTGCGGTGAAGATGCCGTCTTTGCGGATCAGCTTGCCGTCAAACCAGATCTCGCCGCCGCCGAACGCCGCCGTTTGAATGCAGACGATGTCGAGGTGGAGTTGGCTCTTGTTGCCGTTAAACGCGTCCGCGTAGGCGCAGCCGGGCGTGAGATGGAAGGAACCGCCGATCTTCTCGTCGTAGAGCGTGTTGCCAATGGACTTCGTCACCGCGTTGTTCACGCCGATGGCGAATTCGCCGAGGTAACGCGCGCCTTCGTCCGCGTCCAGCATCTCGTTGAAGCCTGCGACATCGCCATCGCAGCTCGCTTCGTCGATGTGCCCGTTTTTGCAGACGAGGCGTGGGTTGTCAAAGCGCTTGCCATAGCGCATGGCGGGGGTGTTATACTGCACCACGCCGTTTGCGCTGTTGCGCACAGGTGCGGTATAGACTTCGCCGTCGGGAATGTTCAGTTCGCCGTTGCAGGAGATAACCGGAATATCCTTGATCGAGAAGGTGAGGTCGGTGCCGGGGCCAAGCAGATGCACCATGTCGGTCTTCTCCATGAGCTCGACGAGCGGGCGCATATCGCGGCCCATCTGCTCATAATCGACCAGCGCGGCGTTGAGGAAGAACTCGAAGAAGTCGTCATAGCACATGCCGGCCTTTTGCGCGTCGGCCTTTGTCGGCCAGTGCAGATAGACCCAGCGGCGCTCGTCGATGATCTTATCGCGCAGGGGTCTGCGGATGTTGCGATAATAGGTCATGGCGGTGGTGTCCACGGCGGAGAGCTCCGCGTCGTTTTCATCCACGCCGATGTCCACATGCGCTACCATATGATCCCAATATTTCGTTTCCCATTCCAGTTGCGCCTCGATGGCGGGGCGGGATGCTTCGGGATTCGCCGGATCGATAAAGCCGAAGAACAGGCGGCTGATCTCGTCGTCCGAAAGCTTGACAAACGGCACCGCGCCGATGGCGTGCGCGCTCTTTTGTAAGGCCTTGATGAGAGGCTTTGCGGGAACGCCGCCATTGATTTCAAAGAGGTCGCCCTTCTTGAGCTTGAGAGAGTAGTTTAAAAGCAGATCGGCCAACCGATCGAGTCGTTCATCACGCATACTGGTTCCTCCTTATGCACGCTACGCTTTATTCTATAGTAAAAAGTGGCGAACTTCAACACCCGAAACGTGCATAAAAAAGAGTTGTCCTGAAAAGACAACTCTTTTAATGGGTTAGGTGCGGGCGGATGGTATCCGCCCCTATACGCGTACCATAAAATCTAAACTTAAACCGAATCAAAGGGTTTCGCATTGCGGGATTCCCCGTATAAGCGGTTGCAGGGGTGGATACCATCCGCCCGCGAAGACCCATCTCGAATTGAAAAGGCTATGCGGGAAATAGGATTGCTTGCAGAACTACCCGCACTTCCTGTTTCCGTCACGCTTCGCGCGTCGCGTCCCGCGGCGTTGCCCGCCGTGCGCCGATGAAGTGGTCGACCTTTGCGCGATAGTCGAGCACCCGCTCTTCGAGCGCAGTTCCCCGCTGGAGAGACTCAAACACCACTCGCAGGTTTTGATTGAAGTCGTTCTGCGTGGCGATGCGCTCGGTTTCATCCTTGAGATAAGGTAAAATACTCTGCGTGCGGTAAGCTAGGCTGCAGCTCTCCGCGAACGGAGAGAAAACCTGATAGAACGAAAGTTCCGTTCTCGCAAACGAAGAGCAGAAGCGCTTATATCTTTGTATCGTCGTGCTCTTGAGCGGGGAGATGCGTTCGCAGCGCATGATATTACAGGCATGCTCATCTAGGCGAGCGAGCACAAACTCTAGCTCAGGATGATATTGTTGCGGAACAAGGATCACGTCCTGGTTTGCCGGCAACGCAAGCATCAGATTTTGGAAGGAATCGGATGCCTGCTGAAAACCATCCAGTTGAGCTGCGAGTTCTCTCGCGTTGTTTCGCTGTAACTGACGAAAGTTGATCAAGGAGACCAAAGAGGTCAGCACCAAGCCGGATAAAAAGCCAATCATGATGGATGGATCAAAGAAGAACCAGCTTTCGATATGCAATCGCCGCAACGCGATGAAGAGGACGGAGACAATGATGCTGATGATTGTTATGAAGGTCAGCGTGACCGCGCTTCTGTACAGAGGTTTCATCGTATTTCTCCTCCCTATGATGCTAGACGAATCGTATCACGCAAAAGATGGTGTTGGCAAGGAAGTGGTTGGAAATTACGAAAAAAAGCGAAGGCAAACGCCCTCGCTCTTTGTGTTTTCTCAACCGTATACGGGTGTGGGGCACCGCCCCAACAAAAATTATCTTCCCTTAATTCCTTCTCGACCGGTTTGCCATCGCGAGCAGGCGCAGGAAACTGATGAGCGAGGCAACCGCCGCCCAGACATAGGTCATCGCGGCTGCGTTTAAAACCTTCTTTGCGCCGTCGCTCTCCTCATAGGTGATGTAGTTGCCATCTTCGAGCATTCTCAGCGCACGTGCGGAGGCGTTGAACTCCACCGGCAGCGTGACCACCTGAAACACCAGCATCGCGCCAAATAGCACCACGCCGATCATCGCGAGGTTATAGCTGCCCATCATAAGGCCGAGGATGACGATCCAGGGTGCCGCATAGGAGCCGATGTTGGCGACGGGCAGAATCGCGTTTCTCAGGCGAATCGGCCCATACCCCTCCTGATACTGCATTACGTGGCCGATCTCGTGCGCCGCGACCGCGATGGCGGCGACGCTGTTCTGACCGTAGACCTGCGTGCTTAAGCCCACAATCCCGCTTCTCGGGTCAAAGTGGTCGGTGAGCGAGCCCTGCACGGGCTGAATCTGCACGGAGCTTCCCGAGCGGTTTAAGAGCTGCTGCGCGATCTCCTCTGCGCGCAGGCCCGAAGCGATATAGGTTTGCGAAAACTGTTGAAACGTGCGCTGCACCTTGCTCTGGGCATAAAAACTAATGCCCATGACAGCGAGCAAGAGGATGATATAGATGCCGTCGCCCGATCCAAGATTATAATACATGGGAAAATCCCCTCCTGATACAATAGTATCAGTATACCATAACCGTTACGAGGGGGAAGAGGATTTCAATATCGTTTGCAATTCGACCAAAATTCCATCAAAATGCTAGAGGAATGCGGGTAAAATGTCCTCACTTACCAAAGAAAAAGCGCGAAACGGGGCTTTTCTCAGCGGTAAAATGTGGTATACTATCCCTTAACCCTAAACCAAATATCAAAAATGAGAGGTAATTTCTTATGGCGCTCAAACTATCCCAAATTCAAAAGTCGCCGGAATCCTATGTCGGCGCAATCGAAGTCTGCGGCTGGGTACGAACCGTTCGCGAGGGCAAGAACCTCGGCTTTGTCGAACTCACCGATGGAACCTGCTTTACACCCGTTCAGATCGTTTTTGAGCGCGACGATCGAAATTTGGGTAACGGGCTGTCCACGGGCTGCGCAATCGCTGTTTCCGGCGAACTGGTCATGACGCCGGATGCGCCGCAACCGTTTGAAATTCACGCAAATGAGCTCGTTCTCGAGGGCGCATGCCCCGCGGACTATCCGCTGCAAAAGAAACGCCACACGCTGGAGTACCTGCGCACGATTCAACACCTCCGCCCGCGCACCAACACCTTTCAGGCGACGTTCCGCGTGCGCTCAGTGGTGGCAGCCGCAATTCACGAGTTTTTCCAGCAAAACGGCTTTGTCTATGTGCACACACCGCTGATCACGGGCTCGGACTGCGAAGGCGCGGGCGAGATGTTTCAGGTCACGACCCTGCCGCTCAAGGACATGCCAAAGGATAAGGACGGCAACGTCGATTTCTCCGGCGACTTCTTTGGCAAGTCCGCGAACCTGACGGTGTCTGGTCAGCTCTACGGCGAGGCGTTCGCGATGGCATTTCGGGATATCTACACCTTTGGACCTACCTTCCGTGCGGAATACAGCTTCACGGCGCGTCACGCGGCGGAGTTTTGGATGATTGAGCCGGAGATGGCGTTTTGCGATCTCGCGGGTGATATGGACGTCGCCGAGGCGATGATCAAGTACATCATTAAGACCGTGCTGGATCGCTGCCCCGCGGAGATGGACTTCTTCAACAA
>JBDKRF010000438.1:0-3536 GCA_039683525.1 Clostridiaceae bacterium | reverse complement strand
ATGGTCGCCGCGAGCTCGTCCGCCTTGGCAATCGCGCCCTTCATGCCCTTCGATCCTTCCGTGAGCACGATCTCCGCGCCGTATGCCTTCATCAAGATGCGGCGTTCCACGCTCATCGTCTCCGGCAGGGTGATGATGAGGCGATATCCGCGCGCAGCCGCAACGGAAGCAAGGCCGATGCCCGTGTTGCCACTGGTCGGTTCAATAATGACGCTGCCCTTTTTCAGTACGCCGCGCTGCTCCGCATCGTCGATCATCGCGAGTGCGATGCGATCCTTTACACTACCGCCGGGGTTGAAATATTCCAGCTTCGTTACGATCTTTGCTTTCAAATCGTGTTTCTTTTCATAATTGGAGAGCTCAAGCAATGGGGTCTTTCCAATCAGTTCCGTCAGGCTCTTTGCGATTTTCGCCATGTGTTTCTCTCCTCATGTTTTGCATATATGTTTTATATGTTTAATGTACACGCGCGCATACTGCTTGTCAAGCATTTTTGAAAAAAGCAGCGGAAAATTCCTGCTGCTTCCTCTTTTACTATTCTTCTAGGGAAAACGGCTCGATCCAAACCTTCATGCGTCCGCCGCAAACCATGCCTTCTTCTTCGGCAACGTCGTTGCTCATGTCGAGGTGGATCAGGCGCGGCTGTCCCGTGCGGAGCACATCCAACGCATGCTTGACGATCTCGTGCTCTCCGCAGCCGCCGCCGACGGTGCCGACGATGCCGCCGAGCGCATTCACCGCCATGACAGCCCCCGTGGGTACAGGCGTTGATCCGCTCTTCTCCACCACGACGGCAAGCGCACATGATTCTTTACGTGAGAGCAGGTATTGTAGCAGCTCCGGCTCATGGGAAGCGAGCGAAAGTCGCTCAGCCTCGCGGTCACAGCGTTTGCTGCTTCGAACCGAGATCAACTCCGCGAGGATGGATATTGCGATCTCCTTTGGCGTCTCCGCGCCGATGGCAAGCCCGATCGGCGTATGAATCCGGTCGATTCTCGCGCGGTCAAAGCCTTCCTCCTCCAGCATGTTGAACAGCTCGATGGTGCGCCTGCGCGAGCCGATCAACCCCAGATAGCGCGGCTGCTCTCCCGCGAGCAGCACTCGAAGGCACGCGGCGTCGTACCGATGCCCGCGTGTGATCACGCAGACGAAATCGTATTTTGTGATGTTGAGCGCGCGAATCGCAGGCTCAAACGCGTCACAGACAACCTTGCCCGCCTCCGGAAAGCGCACGGTGTTGGCAAAGCTTGGGCGATCGTCGACCACAAGCACGTCAAACTCCAAATCGGCGGCATAGCGGCTCAGCGGCCGGGATACATGCCCGCCGCCTAGGAGAATCAGCCGCTGCGGCGGCAGAAATGCGCGCGTATAGGTCTTTTTAACACCAGTTTCGCTTTCGGTGCATAAAACGATCTCTGCCGGCGCGCCGCCTTGCATGGCAAGATTGACAACTTGCATGTTTTCCTCCATCCACCGAAGTGCGGATTACTGTTTGTCTGCCTGCTTCATCGAAAGCGAAATGCGCTTCTTCGGGATGTCTACACCCAGCACGACCACCTTGACCACGTCGCCGATGGATACCACCTCGCTGGGGTGCTTGATGAAGCGGTTGACGATTTCGGAGATATGCACGAGGCCATCCTGATGCACGCCGATATCGACGAATACGCCGAAATCGATCACGTTTCGCACCGTTCCCGTGAGGATCATACCCGGCACGATGTCCTTAATGTCCAGCACGTCCGTGCGCAACACCGGCTTTGGCAGCTCGTCGCGCGGGTCGCGCCCCGGCTTGACAAGCTCTTTGACAACGTCTTTCAGCGTCGGCAAACCAACGCAGCATGCTTCCGCGAGCTTGCTTTCGCCGAGTTTTTTCGTGCGCTCCGGCAGGTCGGCAATCGTTCCCGCGGCAACGTCCTTGAGGGAATATCCCGTGAACTCCAGCAGCTTTTCGGCGGCAGCATAGCTCTCCGGATGTACGCCTGTGTTGTCGAGCACGAGCTTGCTCTCCGGCACGCGCAGGAAGCCCGCGCACTGCTCAAACGCCTTGGGTCCCATCTTGGGCACCTTCATGAGCAGCTTCCTGCTTGTGAACGCGCCGTTTGTCTCGCGGTAGACCACTATGTTCTTTGCGATGGTTTCGTTTAGTCCCGCCACCTGCTTGAGCAGCGATGGCGATGCGGTGTTGACGTCCACGCCAACCGCGTTGACGCAGTCCTCCACCACGCCTTCCAGCGTTTCGCTGAGCCGCTTTTGCGGCATGTCGTGCTGATATTGCCCAACGCCGATGGCCTTGGGATCGATCTTGACCAGCTCCGCAAGCGGATCCTGCAACCTTCTTGCAATCGAAACGGCAGAACGCAGGTTGACGTCGTATTGCGGGAACTCCTCCGCCGCAAGTTTGCTGGCCGAGTAGACGGACGCGCCCGCTTCGTTGACGATCATATAGCTGACCCCGCGATTGCGCGCAATGAGATCGACGGTCATCTGCTCTGTCTCGCGGGAGGCGGTTCCGTTGCCGATTGCGATATGCTCGATTGCGTGCTTTTTAACGAGCTGCTCCAGCTTATCAATCGCTTCTTCCTTCTGCCGATCTCCAAAGGTCGGGTAGACGACCGTGGTATCGAGCACCTTGCCCGTTTCGCTGACCACCGCGACCTTGCAGCCATTGCGGTAGCCGGGATCGAGACCCATCGTGACGTGCCCCTTAACCGGCGGCTGCATGAGCAGGGGTTTGAGATTCAATGCGAAGTTATGAATCGCGCCCTCGTTGGCGAGATCGGTCAGCGTGTTTCGCGTTTCGCGCTCCATCGAGGGGAAGATCAGCCGGTCATAGGCATCCTCCGACGCGCTTTCCACAAACCTGCCTGCGGGGGTATTCGTCTTGACCACGGTGCGCTTGACGCTGCCGAGCGCAAGCTCGCGGTCAAGGTCGAGATTGACCTTGAGGAAGCCTTCCTTTTCGCCGCGGTTGATCGCGAGGATCTGGTGGCTTTGAAGTCTGCTCATCGGCTGATCGAACTGGTAATAGAGTCGATAGACGGAGTCCTCCTCTTTCGCGGCTACGGAACCGACCTTCGCGTTCTTCGCGATGACGTCGCGCAGCTTCGCGCGAATGGAGGCATCGTCCGAAATCACTTCCGCAATGATGTCCGAGGCTCCGGCAAGCGCTTCTTCTACCGTGTTGACGCCCTTTTCCGGGTCGATAAATGGCTCCGCCAGTTGCTCCAGCGCGGGCAGTTCTTTGCCCTGCGTAAAGAGCTGGGTTGCGAGCGGCTCCAATCCTTTTTCCTTGGCGATGGTCGCGCGGGTGCGGCGCTTTTGCTTGTACGGGCGATAGAGGTCCTCCAGCACGGCGAGGGTTTTCGCCTCGTCGATCTGCTTTGAAAGTTCATCCGTGAGCTTGTCCTGTGCCAAAATCGATTTTTTAATCTCTTCGCGCCGCTCGGCTAGGCTGCGCAAATACGTGAGCCTGTCGAAAAGATCGCGCAATGTCGTGTCGTCCATCGCGCCGTGCATCTCCTTGCGGTAGCGCG
>JBDKRF010000437.1:0-11053 GCA_039683525.1 Clostridiaceae bacterium | reverse complement strand
GAACCAAGTAACTGTCATTACGGTTGGAAGCAGCCCTCACGTAGGGTTGCTTCCGACCCCTTTTAAATTTTCAAATTCGGCTCTATGTGATCCCGTAATGAGGTGTCCACAAAGAGTAGTCCAGACTGAATGAGAGAAAATCGACGTTCAGACGGCCTCAAGGCTCGCTTTCAGGGCAAATTCAACCGGTGTCAGGTATCAAAGCAGCGCTGTGCGAACGGAACTCGTTTTAGTCCCTTCGCCAGCGCTCTATCTTGTCTCTGGCATCCTCTTGAGACATAAACCAGTTCATGTTCAGGTATTCATCCCGGAAGCTGAACGGGAAAGCTCGATTATCAACTATTTATCGTTACGGATACGCTTTTAAACCGATCTGCTTGTTGAGATCATAAGCATATTAGAAAGAAATCTCGTTATTGAAAATGAATGTAATAAGCTAGCGCACCAGCTTGCAAAGCAGATATAAAAATACCGAAGCAATAGAGGCGGTAAAACCGTTTGATGTGTGCGATTCGCTGATTGGCAGCTCCATCTCCTGGGCTTAATGCACAATCAGGTTTTGGGATTATGAAAACGGATGAAACACAAAGCGGCTCGCATTTCTGCGGGCCGCCTTGCGTTTGTTAGACGAATCAGGAGTATCAGGCCTGCCATTCATCAAGGCCAAAGAGTCGAATGTTTTCGCCGCGGATGCCAACCTTGCCGCCGAGCTCGATGCCGCGCGTATTGTCCGGATGCACAAGCAGCCACTTGTTGACCGCGCGGAGTGTGCCGTCAATACCGCCGGATAGCGGCAGATTGGTTCCCTCCGGTAGGAGGATGGCGGCGATGAACCGCCCGCCAACCACGGGCAATGGGGCAAGGTGCAGCGTGAAAGGAAACAGCTCAACTGCCTCGCCCTTTTGCACAAGGAGACCAAATGCGCGGGCGGAATCGTAGAAATCGTGTTCAACATCCGCAAAATCACCCAGCAGGAGCACAAGATCGGTGCATGCGACGATCACTTCGCTAGATTTGTGCCACTCCATCCCATTCATGCGCGGGTTCCCGCCGTGGTTCCAGCCCGCCTGAATGGGCAGTTCGCCAAAGAGCACCCGTGAAATGGATTGCGTGACGGGAGAAAGGCTCATGCCCTCATCGCGGGGAATATAAGCGTTGGCCTCCTCCGGTGTGATCGAGAAGGATGCCGCAAGAAATGCGGACGTGTCTGCATCGACCTTGCGATAGAGCCTGTGCTCCGGTGTTTCGCCGAGCGACAGGATCGTGAGATCTGGGTTGTTGCGGCGCAGGACCGCAAGGGTACTCACAGCACCTCCAGCCCCTTGAGACGGGCAAAGATCGAAAACGGTTTGCTGTAGTCGCCGTAGACCATAGACACATGGTGTGCAAGCCCGCTGTAGATGACCGTGTCGAGTACGCGCTGCATGGGCTCCTCGAAACGCACTTTGGCGTAGGTACCCGTGAGCTCCTTTTGCATGGGCACAGCTTCACCCTTGCGGCTGAACATGCGGTAGTGCCCATTGATGCTGTCGAGCCGCGCCATATTGATCGATCCGCTCTTCATCACAAAGCCTGCGGTCACGCCGCGCCCGCTCGCGTGATAGGTGTCCAGCGTGCAATTGCAGACGCCGTCCGTGAGGTTGCAGGGAGCAACGCCGCAATGCCACATCAGCGCGCTGTTGTCCTCAGGGTTCACCTGCGAAAGATCTGCCATAAACGGTGTCTCTGCGCCTGCTGCGCGGTGGGCAATCATCGTTATGGCGCAGTCGAGGTCGCCTTCACAACTCAGTAAAAGATCGTCGCTCTGCACGACGCTCATTGCTGCACAGGGTGCGATGCCGTAGCCCGCGGCAAACTCCGGCCAGCAGCGCACGGCGATTGCGGTGAGTTTCTTCTCCTCCGCAAAGGCGCGAAACTTCGCTGCAAGCTCGGCAACCATGTCCTGCTTTTCGGCGGAGACCGCGCTGGTGTCAAACGCGCGGTGCATCAGCGCTGCATATTTTTCAACCAGCTCTTTGGGTGCGGGTTGGTTCCAAAGATCGGTTAGCTCATAGTGATCGACGATGGTGCCAAATTTGTGATACATCGCCAGCTCGTCCACGCCGACGTTGAAAAATCCGTGCGCGCGATAGCCGAGGATGCCGATGTGGCTGTCCCTGAGCGCGCGGATCATGCGGATTGCGTCCACCCAGTTTTCATCGATCTTATTGCCGATGGTATAGGTGAAGTCTGTGATGCCGCTCTTGACGAGGTTGCTCGCGTTGAGGTTGACGCCGCAGACCGAGTTGAGGCGGATTTTGCCGCCATTGTAGGGCAACTCCGGCAGTCCCCAGAGCAAGACGGGCTTATCTGCCTGTTTCTTGATCTCCAGCAGCAGGTGCCCCAGATGGAACGTGCCGCTGATGACGGCGATGCCGTCCACCTGTTCGGCGGCGAACATCCGCCCTGCGGCAATCGCCTCATCCGGCTCCATGATGGGCTGCTCCAGCGCGCAGAGGTCGATCTGGTCCAGCTGAGCCAAATCCTTCAGGATACCCTGATAGAGCTCACCCGCCGCAAGATAGTCAAATGTGTTTCGCGTCAGGCATACGACACCGAGTTTGATGCGCTGCTTCATCTGTGTTCTCCTTATCGGGTTGAAATTCAAATGGCAAATACGGTGGCGTTAAAACAGCGTCTCTTCGAGCTCGCGCACTGTTGCAGACGCGTTACTCAGCCAGGTCTTGCGCCAGTCTTCAAGATCCTGCAGCCAGTCGGTGGTGAGGAACGCCTCCGCCATCTTCACGCCCATTTCAGGCGCGACGATCCAGCCGCCCATGCAGAGGATCTGCGCGTTGTTGATGGCGCGCGCCATCTTGGCGGAGTAGACGCTCTCGCAGGCGACGGCGTGCACGCCCTTGTACTTGTTTGCCACGATGCTCATCCCAGCTCCCGTGCCGCAGATGAGAATAGCGCGGTCGTATTCGCCCGCCTGCACCTTGCCCGACACCAGCGGGGAAACGACGAAGTAACCCTTGGGGGCGTTCAGGTCGGTGGTGCCGAGGTCGTCAAATTCTATGCCGCCGTCGACAAGGTATTGCTTGATTGCTTCCTTGAGCGGGAAGCCGGATTTGTCCGATCCGAGTGCGACTTTCATGTGGTTCTCCTTACGGTTATCCAATATGTTATCTGAATGATCTTAGCTCTGTAATGGTCTATCTCGTCGCGTTTTTCTTAGCGATCACGCTCTTGCAGGCGTTCACGATGTCTTCTTTGGTGAGGTGATAGCGCTGCATGAGATACGGTAGTTTGCCGACCTCACCAAAGGCGTTGTCCATACCGATTGCCTGCATGATGGTCGGGCATTCGGCGGAGAGCACTTCACTCACCGCAGAATACAACCCGCCGACGGTGCTGTGGTTTTCGGCGGTGACGACGCATCCGGTCTTTTTGGCTGAGCGGACGACGGCCTCGCGGTCGATGGGCTTGATGGTGTGAACGTTGATCAGCTCTGCGTCGATGCCCTCCTGCTTCAACAACTCAAGCGCCTGAACGCTTTCTTGAACCAAGATGCCGCTGGCAAAGATCGTAACGTCGTTTCCGGTCTTGATGGTGTCCGCTTTGAAGAGGTCAAACTCGTAGTCCGCGGGGAACACGTCCGGCAGCGCTTTGCGGTAGAGGCGGATATAGATCGGGCCGTCATAGTCGCGAATCACGGGCATTGCCTTTGCAAGCTGGATGGTGTCCACGGGTTCAAAGATGACCATATTGACCAACGGACGGATGACGCCGATATCCTCAAGACCCATGTGCGTGCCGCCGTTGAGTTCAGCAGATACGCCGGGGTCGGTGCCTACGATTTTCACGTTCTGGCGCGCATAGCACACGCTGATGGCAAGCTGATCGCACACGCGGCGCGTGGCAAATGGCGCAAACGTTGTAATAAACGGAATGTAGCCATAGCTGGCAAGCCCCGCAGCAAGCGAGACCATGTTTGCCTCGGCAACGCCACAGTCCAGCGCGCGGTCTGCAAACTCTGCATGGATGCCTGTGGTTCCGCTGGCCTTGGCGAGATCCGCGTCCACAAGCACGACGCGGCTGTCCTGTTCCATCATCTGCTTGAGCGAGGCGGAAAACACCTCGCGCATTTCACGGCTAATCATGCTTCACCTCGAATTTCTGCGATCGCGCGCGCCGCGTCCTCCAAAGAAAACGGCATGTTGTGGTTGCCCGCGCCCTTGCGCTCCACAAACGAAACGCCCTTGCCCTTGATCGTCTTTGCGATGATCATGGTGGGTTTATCCTGCGCTTTGGCGGATAGAATTGCGCGGTCGATCTGCGCAAAATCATGTCCGTCTATGACGATCACGTTCCAGTTGAAGCTGCGCCATTTATCGTCCAGGGGGGCGATGTCGTTGACTTCGCTGACCGAGCCGTCGATCTGAAGATTGTTATAATCGGTGAAAGCGATAAGGTTATTGAGCTTGCGGTTTCCGGCAAACATAGCAGCTTCCCAAATCTGCCCCTCCTGCGATTCGCCGTCGCCGATGATGGCATAGATCGTAGCGTTGTCGTTGGCAAGCTTGGAACCGACCGCGATGCCCACAGCACAGGAAAAACCCTGGCCCAGCGAGCCGGTGGTCATATCGATGCCGACGGTCTTGTGCATGTCGCAATGGCTCGGCAGATTGGTGCCCGAGGCGTTGAGCGTCAAAAGCTCTTCGCGCGGGAAATAGCCGCGCACGGCGAGGGTCGCGTAAACGGCGGGGCCGGCGTGGCCTTTGCTAACGATCAGCCGATCGCGCCCCGGCATTTGGGGTTGTGCGGGGTCGATGTGCATGTGCTGAAAATACAGGCTGCCGAGGATTTCCACGAGCGAAAGGCAGCCGCCGATGTGCCCCACGCCGATGGAGCCAATGCAGCGGGCGGTCTCTTCGCGGATCTCGCGGCAGATCGTAATTCTGTCCTGATTCATACGAATTCCTTCCATTAATTAAGTGACTTAATCAATATACACCGCAACAAAGCGGCTGTCAAGAGAGAGGCGAAAAATCTTGCGAGCATTGGTTACCCGCCGGGCGTTACAGCAGCGAAACAGGCGATTTAACCCTTGACCGCGCCGCTCGTCAGCCCAGAGACGATCTGTTTCTGGAAAATCATGTAACCCACGATACTCGGCACGATGCTGATGACGATTGCGGCATACATCGAAACAAAGTCGGTTGAAAATTGATTGGTGAAATAACGGATTCCAAGCTGGATGGTGCGCACGTTTTGCGAGGAGGTCAACAGGTTAGCAAACACGAACTCATTCCAGCAGGTTAAAAACTGAAACGTCGCTGCGGTAACGAGTCCGTTGCGCGACAGCGGCAGGACAATCCGGAAATAGCGTCCGAAGAACCCGCAGCCGTCGATATAGGCCGCCTCCTCAATCTCGCGCGAGAGGCTGTCCATCAGCCCGCGGATGATGAAGGTGGACATGGGGATACCGATGGCGCTATAGAGCAGGATCAGCCCCGCGTGCGTGTCATACAGCCCAATTTTACTGATGATTACGAAATATGGCACCATCAGCGCGTTGAGCGGAACGAGTATGCCCGCGGCAAAGAACGTGAATATCGTTTCGCGTCCTTTGAAGCGAAAGCGGGACAGGCAATACGCCAGCATGCTCGCGCAGAGCACATTGAGCACCGTGGAGAGCCCGCCGATCAGGATGGAGTTGCCCATCATCTTGATGAGCCCCGATACTTTCAGCGCGTTGATATAGTTGCCGATTTGCCAGACCACGGGAAGCGAGAACGGGTCTGCAAACAGCTCGGTATTCGTCTTAAACGACGAGATAAAAAGCCAGATCAGCGGAAAGAGCGTGTACATCGCAAAATAGATCAGCAAGATCCACTTCAGCACGCCGCCAAGCCCGGCCTTGAGGGCGGCGCCCGTGGTTAGATAGGTTGAGCGGTTTCGTTTCGTCATACGCTTGTTTCCTCCTTATTTACGGCGCTTGCGCTCGATCTCAACGAGCGCGCGTATGCCGAGAATGACCACGACGCCGACGCAGATGAGCATGACGGAGGCTGCGTTTGCGGGGCCGTAGCGGGTGTTTTGTATCTGCTTGTAGAGATAGAGCACCATGGTACTCGTGCGGTTTGCGGGGCCGCCGTTGGTAAGCAGATAGACCTGCTCAAACTGCCTAAGCCCCATGACGGCAGCAAGCGTCATGCAGGTTAAAACGCTGCTCTTGATCATAGGCAAAGAGATAAACCACGCCTGCTGAATCCTGCTGGCGCCGTCGATCTCCGCAGCCTCGTAAAAATCCCGATCGACGCCGGAGAGATCCGACATTACGATGACCATATAGTAGCCGATGTAGAACACCCAGTAGATCAGGAGCGCTGGCAGCGCCGTATTGAGCGTGCCAAGCCAGTTGATGGCGAGCTCACCCTTGCCGATTAGGTGCAGGAAACCGTTGATCAAGCCGTATTCGCTGTTGTACATCGCCGACCAGAGCATCGCTAGCGCGATGCCGGAGATGACCTGCGGGAAAAAGTAAACGGTGCGAAAAAACTTCCAGCCCCGTGGTTTTCGATTGAGAATGAGCGCCATGAGAACCGACAAGGGCACCTGCACGCAGGCGGCAACCAGCGCCCAGATGATGTTGTTGATTACGCTGCGCCGGAACACCGGGTCTTTCCAGATCGTAAAATAGTTTTTGACGCCGACAAATGTAGCGGCCGACATGCCGTTCCACTGAAACAAACTGACCACGAGTACATAGCCCACCGGTATGAGGAAGAACAGGACGAACAGCACGAGCGCCGGCGTCATGAAAAGCGCCATACCGAGGCGGTCTTTTTTCGTTGGCTTCATCAGATTTTGCTCCCTTCCGAGCTTTGGGGATACCCCTGTTGAGCGATTTTTTGCAGGAAGCCGCCGGGCGCATTCCAGAGGATGACCGAATGCGTCCGGCGGCTCGTCATGGCATGAAATGGGTGATTACTAGATACCGATGATTACTCGCCGGCTGCCTTAAGCAGATCCACGAATCCCTGTGCGTCCACCGTGCCGAGCACCAGCTCGTCCAGCGCCGCGGGCAGCGCATTGGCAACCGCCGTGGGCATGCTGTCATTGAAGTGCTTCACGATATACGGCGCGCTGTTTGCGGCAGCGAGCAGGTCCTGTTTGACCTGGATATCGTTGGGGTTGCTGTCGAGCTTGACGGCGAACATGGCGCCGGAGGACTCAGCAAGCTTATAGAGCCATTCCGGCTGGTTGATGAACTTGTAGAATTCAACAACGGCTGCCGCCTTGTCCGCATCGGTTTGGGCACCGGCGCACAGATAGGCCTGAACCGTTCCGGCAAGACCGCCATAGGTGCCCGCTCCGCCAACATATTCCGGCGGGAGCGCGAACTTGACTTTGGTGCCGAGGTCATTGATGCCCTCTTTGGCAAAGCGCGGGAGGAACCATGGGCCGTTGGTGTACACCGCCGCCTCAAAGTTGAGGAAGTGGCCGTTGACAACCGCCGCTCCTGCGCCGACTGCATCGCTAGAGGTATAGTCAAACATCTTCTTGAGCACTTCTGCGGCCTGCACAAAGGCCGGGTCTTCGAGACCGTTTTTGTAGACATCCGGGCCGCCGATGGAAAGCAGAATCTGGGAATACCAGAGCATGCTCGACCAGGCGTTTTCACCCGTCATCAGCGGGAAGGCGATCACGCCCTGCGCTTTGAGAGCATCCGCCATGACGAAGAGCTCGTCATAGGTCTTGGGGAACTCGGTGTATCCGGCGTTTGCCAGAAGTTCAGTGTTGTAGTAGATGCCGAAAACCGCGCTCTCATACGGAATCGCGATGATCTTGCCGTCTACGGTTGCGTCCGCCAGCGCGCCGTCGTTATAGAGTGCGCTCCAATCGCTGTCGGTGAGGTAGGACGTAAAGTCCATCAGTTTGCCGGAGCCCGCGAGGTCGGCGAGTTTGAAGGTGCCATCCACGGAGAACAGGTCCGGTGCTTGGCCTGCGGAGAGCATGGTGCGGATCTTGTCGCGATAGGCCTGGTAATCCGTCTGCTCTTCGATGACGACCTTGGCGCGTCCGGCGTATTCGGTGTTAAACGCCGTGACCATCTCGCCAAATACTGCCGCCTTGGAGTCCGTGCCAACCCAGATGCAGGGGAAGTTCAGGGTGACTTCAGCTGCGGGGTTGAACCCCTCTTCCACGACGGGCTCGGCGGGCGCTTCGGTGGCTGCCGCTTCGACCGGCGCTTCTGTTGCCGCGGGTTCTGCGGCGGGTGCTGCGCAGGCAAAGGCGGTCACCGCCAGAGCAAGCGCGAGAATCAGTTCCAGGAATTTCTTCATTCGATCGGATCCTCCTCGTTCCTTTTTCTTTATCAATACCGTTTCCGGCATTTAAAGCGGGGTTGGTGTACGGTGCGCATTGTGAAGGACGGAGCATCGGAACAGATCCTGCGCGGGGTGGTGACGGAATCGGGTTATGCAGTTGATGACATTAATTGTTTAATACGATTAAATAATAAGCGAAAAATAATGGAGCCGAACGCTCAAATGATCACGAGAGGGTGTCTTTTTCTGAAGATTTAGGGAATTGATCTGAATTTCTTGGCTGACAAAATGATTTTATACTGCTTTTTCGATTCTGTAAACGGGTTTTGGAAAAATATTTTAACTCTTTTAACTTTTATCCTTGCTTTTTCTCCCGGATCGTCTACTATAACAGTGGAGTGGGGGCAAACGCGCGCTTGCGATGCCTAAACCGCTCGCTGAAAAACCTCTTGCGCGCAGACGCTGTAACCAATCATACAAATCAAACAAGCGAGAAGCCGACATCAATCACTGGAAACAGAAAAGAGACCGATATGGATATCATACGCGCAACTGTGCTCTCCGGCGGCAGGCTGCTGGAGGATCATGGCATCCGTTGTCAAGACGGGCGCATCATTGATCTTGCCCCGATGGAGCGGTTCACGCCGTCTGGCGGGCGCGTGGTGGACGCAGGCGGGCTTGTCGCAACCGCAGGATACATCGACCAGCACACGCACGGCGCGGCTGGATATGACACCATGGACGCGACGCGAGAGGCGATGGATGCCATCTGTCGTCACCATCTGACAACCGGCGTGACGACATTTTTGCCCACTACCATGACCGCAACATTGGAGGAGACGGCGCGTGTGCTTGCATTTCTTGCGCAATACGAGCCGCCCGTTCCCGTCGAAATTGCGGGGGTGCATCTGGAAGGGCCGTTTCTCTCTCGCGGCAACCGCGGGGCGCATCCAGAGCGGCTCCTGACCCTGCCAGACGACGGCTGGCGTGCACTGATCGAGCAATACAGCGCGCTGATTCGCCTAGTCACCGTTTCCCCAGAGCTGCCCGACATGCCGGATTTCATCCGCTGGTGCGACGCGCGGGGTATCGCAGTCTCCGGCGGACACGACGAGGGCTATGACGAAGCGATCAATCCCGCAATCGAAGCCGGTATGCGCGCGGTGACGCACATCTTCTGCTGCTCCTCTGGCATTTCGCGTGCGGGCTCGCCGCGCAAGCGGCTGGGCCTTACCGAAATCGGGCTGATGGATGACAGGCTCTTCACAGAAGCAATTGCGGACGGAAACGGTGTGCCGCACGCGCTCCTGCCGCTGCTCTTTCGCTCCAAAGGGCGGGAGAGAGTCATTTTCATCTCGGACAGCATGCGCGCCACCGGACTCGCGCCTGGGCGATACCGCCTCGGCGGTGCGCAGGACGGAGTGGATGTGGACGTAACTCCCGACGCCGCGATTTTGCACGGGCAAAATCTCTTTGCGGGCAGCATCGCGCCTGTCTCAAAGATGGTTGCCGACGCGGTGAAAAAAAGCGGCATTCCGCTAATCGATGCGGTGCTTGCCGCCACGAAGAACCCAGCCGTGCTGTTGCGCCTCTCCGGTAGGGGAGACATCGCCCCGGGTAATCGGGACGCAATCAACTTAATTTCACCGGACGGAACCCTGGCCTATACCACGGTCTCTGGTCACATATATGAAAAGGGAGTGGAGAAGAAATGACGTATGAACGCATCACCCGCGCGGAACTGCTGATAAACACGAAGGTGCCCATCCGCGTGGTCGAGACCGAGGAGGATATCTATCTCGACATGGCGACGGCCATGCTGGAGGAGATCGAGGCAAACAACGCGTGCAAAAAGAACACCGTTTTTATCGTGCCCGTTGGCCCTGTGGGGCAATATCGTGTGCTGGCTGAGCGGGTCAATGCGAGAAAGATCGATCTATCCCGCGTCTACTTCATCAATATGGACGAATATCTTGACGACAACGATCAGCCCGTGCCACCGGAGCATCCGCTCTCGTTCGCGGCGTTTATGGATCGCGAGTGGTACGCGCGCGTGAACATGCCACACGAAAACGGAACATTCCCCGTGCCGGGGCGGGAGGGTGACATTTCCGTCGCCATCGAGCGGCTCGGCGGGGTGGATATCTCTTTCGGCGGAGTCGGCATCAATGGCCACATCGCCTTCAACGAGCCACCGGAGGAAGGGGATATGATCTCCGACGAGGCGTTTGCGCAATTGCCCAGCAGGTCGCTCTCGCTCACGCGCGAAACACGCACGATCAACGCCGTCACTGCCGCAAACGGGTATATTGACTATATCCCACGCCGCTGCGTGACAGTCGGCATGCGGGAGATCCTTTCCGCAAGGAAAGTTCGTTTCTACATGAATCGCATGTGGCAGAAAGGCATCGTTCGAAAGATCGCACTGGGTCCCGTGACACGCTTTGCTCCTGCGTCGTTCTTTCAAACGCACCCTGACGCGCTGCTGACCATCGCGTCTTATGTTGCCGAGCCGCCGATCGGCCAGCTCAGGTGAGGAGGTAGCACGGATGGAGCAACACAGCAAAGCAGTAACATCGCGGCGGACAAAGCCGAAGAACCATTCAGAATTGACAGTGCATCCGATCAAGACCGCAGTCGTCGGACTCGGCATGATGGGCAGTTCGCAAATTCGCAACTGCCTTTGGAAATTGCCACAATATGAGATCACCGCCGTATGTGACCCCTTTGCGCCAAAT
>JBDKRF010000436.1:0-4691 GCA_039683525.1 Clostridiaceae bacterium | reverse complement strand
CGAGCGTGGAACGACAAAAAGTGATTTTGCGGTAGTAAAAAAGATGCGATCAGCCTTTCGGTAATCGGATCTTTGTAATGCAATGCGAATTTTCTCGTTGGCAGTTATGTTCGATAGACCGTGTCGTATAGATTGCAGAAATTCTCCACCGAGGGGAAATCGTGGAACAGGATCGAATGACTTTCTGGCGCAAGTTGCATTAGACCCGGTACGGTCGAAAGTAAGATATCGTCCTTCGTCAATTGCGCGGCAAAGGCGGGATCGATCGCGCTTGCGTAGGAAACGGGCGTAACCTGAACCGTTTCATAGTGCGCGCCGTTTAAGATTGAGCACACGAAGTTTGCGATGAACGACGCGTGTTCGATGCCGGAATCGCTGACGATGAACACCCTTCGCGGGGGAGTTGCCATCCCCAGCGCGGGGAATAAGAAACAGGAGTGCAGAATCAGATCCGGCAAGGAAGCGGTGAGATCGACCTGCATGGCGCGGTTAAACAGCGTTAAGCTCTCGAAAAACGCCTGGTAGAGCTTCGGGTTCGAGCCCTGCAAAGACGAGATAAATCCATTGATGCGCCGGACAAATCCCGTGACTTGGATGGGATAGATCAGCACGTAATGATAAAGAATCTTCATCATGTGAACGAGCTGGCGTTGAGTTTCCTCCGGGCAGGAAACGTGAAGCGCATCAAACACGCGTGTAAAGCAGGCGCTCGATTCCGCGTCCAGGCGCGCTTCCTCCGACTCGTCTTGCGGCAGGAGAAACGGTTTCATCAGCAGTGCGTGAATGGGCTGTAGGTTTTCCAGCGTCAAGGTCGGGAAACGCTCCAGAAAGTATTGCATGTCCTGCTCGGTGATTTCCGTGCCCAGCGCATAGTCGGACGCAACATGAAATCCCTGATACTCGCGAATGAGTGAAACAAAATAAAAGGCAACCATCTGCGGAAGAGCAAGCGCATCCTTGAGCACGAGCTTGATCACCTCCCGGTTTGGAGACTGCCACAGCATGACACTCACGATGGTATAGAGCCGCGAGAAGCCCATCGGTTTCTTCGCTCCGGGAACCGGCCACTCTGCCTGTTCATCTGGTAATTGGGAAAGACGCGGATTGAGCTCCAAATACAATGTGGCCAAGAGCTTTCTTAGCTCCTGCTCATCCGGCGTAGAGAGGCAGTAGCAAAGGCCGCGCCGCTCGATCAATACCTTTGTCGCGGCAAGATATTCGTTGATCTTTGGAATCAATCGCACGAGGGTTGATTTGCTGACAAAGAGCCTCTTGGTATAAAATTCGACAGTTTGGTGCGGAAAGAAGAACAGATCTCTCAGAAAACGCGGAGCCACTGCGGACTTGAAAATGTCGATCTGAATTTCGTGCAGCATTGCTGCATTGTGGTAGCCCAGCTGAACGCCGTTTTTCAGGGATACATCGATCGGTAGCTGCTTATCCCAACGGTTCTTCATGTACGTTAAATCCGAGTGGATTGTGCGCTCGCTGGCGTCCACAAGAAGCGCAAGCTCGCCGATGGTGATCCAGTCGGCTTGCCGCGCTAGTACTTCGAGAAGCTTGATTCTGCGTTGATCGGTTTCGTCCAGCAGCGCAAGCATTGTTTTCACCTCGTATTTGCCACGATGCTTTCATTCTAGCAGGATTATTTAAGCAAATCCACACTTAATAATTAGTAAATTCAAAAATTGCACTATAATACGAAAATAATGAATCGTACGTTTTGATACAATGTAACGAGTTCGTAACAAGAGTAGGCTATATTGAGAAAGATTTCGCTCAAACAGAAGATTTGCGTAAAAAATGCGGGCGTAATCGATTACGAAACGAGAAAACGGATGAAAAAGACAGGTACGAAAGATTTTTCATCCTCACAGCGGATACAACGAATGCGGATGAGAAAATGTTACAGCGAATTAAATACGATACGAATAAAGGTATGACATTCGCATAGCGGCGAAAAAAATTAAGTGAACCGCTAGTACAAATAGCGATTCACTTACGGGAATCATCGGCGTTAAGGGATGGCGCTCATTCCTATGGAAACGTCAGTACAACGCAGGAATGAAACAAGATTACTCAATGCGCGCATTGAGAGAAGAAAACAAATGAACCGTGCTTTGCACGAGAGGTTGAACGGAAACGACATTGAGACAGAAGAGCCTGAACATGAAGCGGAAAAAGATGCGCCCGGCACGTACGCACCGTCAGATAACGGTGCGTATTGTGGTTGCGCTGTTTTTCGTGGGCTTTGCGCTGACGACGTTGTTTATCCGCTCGTCATCCGCGCTCGGCCGTGCATTTGCCGTTGATGAAACCAATCCTGTCGAAAGCGCTTCCGTCCTGACAGCAGGAACGTCTGTACAGACCCCCGACTCTGCCGCTGAAACTCCTGTGCCAATTGGAGATACTACTCCGCTCGCGCAGGATACGCAGACACCCGCCAATGCAGCCACAACGGACGCAGGCGAAGGCGCGATTCCAACGCCCACGCCGGAACCGACCGCGACCGCCGAACAGCCGACCGAGGTTCGCGAAGTCTTGTTCCAGGGTGAATCGGACGGCGCGCAGGTTCGCGTGAGCACACAGCTTGCGCTGAGTGCCGAAGCGGAGCTTTCACTTCGCCTCTCGCGCATCACGGCGCAGAGCGACACGATTGCTTACGATTCGTATCGCGCGTTGCTCCTGGAGACGGTTTCGCCGGAGGAGGCGGAAGGCTATATCGCATATACCCTTGGTTATTCCGCGGACGGCAGCGCGATGGATTTATCGCAGTATGCGGCGGATATTTCCTTGAGCGATAGGGCACAAGCGTTTGCGCCGGATCAGGATTCGGTCCGAGTCCTCTATTTGACCGCAGGTGCAGAGCAGCTTCGCGCCGCAACAGCCCGCGTCAACAACGGAATTCTCTCGCTTTCGCTGCCCGCGTGTCCCGCCGTTCTTATGATCGAGAAGCAGGACGCTGCGAACGCGACGACTGTGCCGGAAACAACGCCTGACCCGCAGAGTACGGCAACGCCAGCAGAAACGACGCCGGAACCTTCGCCAAGCGCAACGCCAGCACCGCTTTACGAATACGACAACGACGGCTTATATGTCAGCGGTTCGCCGGCAAGCAGCGACGTGCTGCCGGAAGGCGCGGTGCTCTCCGCACAGCGGATCACGAGCGAGAATTCGCCAGAGCGTTATGCGATGTATGCCGGCATGTTGCAGCAGCTTTATGGTACTGATTTTCCGATCGCGTTCAACGCCTATGACATCAGCTTCCATGCTGAAGGGCAGGAGGTTGAGCCGGTTGGCGATGTGGTGAACGTGACGATTCGCGACAGCGCCTTTACGCAGGCGGTGGAAGCGCCGCTGGTCTATCACGTCGTCAACGAAGAGAGCGCGCAACCCACGCTGCAGGAGATTCCCGCTGCGGAAGAAACCAGTCAGGGCGAGGAGCAGGTTGTCTTCTCGGCGGACAGTTTCTCGGTCTTCATCGTGCTTGCGAACGGAACGACGCTCACGCTCGCGGATAATTCGGGTTTGACCTACAAGATCATCGCGACTGCCGCGGATACGTTTACCAACACGAGCTATTACAACTCCTCGCAGAAACTCGGCATCGCCGGAAACTTCCACATCGTCGCCTTTAACACCGCGACGCTCGGCGCGCACACCAACGGAAACGTGCTTGCAAAAAATGTGTCCGCCAATAGCAACTTCGGCACAAATGGCCTGACCAATGAGCTGTCTTATATTCAGAATTACGTGCAGGTCAACGGCGTTAGCGCCTCCAACAACGCGCATGTGCTGGTCATCGGCAACACGCATGACACGACGAACGTCATCACCGCGGTGGACAACGGCAACGCGTTTGCCATCAGCGGAACGAAGCTGGATCGACCGAAGAATCTTTGGCAGGATCAGGCGACCGCCACAATGCCTTTTATCGACCTTGCTGCGGTGAAGACCAGCGCAAAATCGCTCGCATCCTCGCTCGCGTCGAAGAGCGCGGCTTATACCGAGTCGCATCTCTCGACCTCTGGCGGAAGCTGCGACCTGAGCTATGTGTCGCTGACGGACCCGGACAAGGTTGGCTTCTATAACATCACCGCCTCGGCGCTAGCGGGTTACACCTACTTTGGCGTCAAGGGTTTTATGAGCGGGCATAACGGAACTGTGATCATCAACGTGGACTGCACCGGTGCGAGCGGACCGATTACGCTGCCCGAATGCCGCATGTATGTCAACGGAACCGCCCAGAACCTCAACGAGGTGACCAGCTTTGTCAACGGCCGCGTACTTTGGAACCTCTACAACTGCACGGCTTCGGTGACCACACGGTTGCTCTATGCCTCATTGCTTGCGCCGGACGCGTCGATTACCGTGGGTCAAAACCTGAACGGCACCGTGATCGGCAACAATGTAACGATCAGTGCGGAGAGCCACAGAGACGACTTTATCGGAGATGTTTCCAACGGGGTTACCGTCACGGGAAACAAAGTTTGGAGTGATTATGTCACCGGCTCTCCGGCTAATACGAGCGTCACGTTCCAGCTCTATCGCTCTACCGATGGTGGCGCGACAAAAACCGCCTATGGTACGCCGGTTACGCTCAATGCAGCCGGCAATTGGACCTATAGCTGGAGCGAACTTCCGACCGGCAGCCTGTATACCATTGTGGAGACCACGGTGATGCAGGGCTC
>JBDKRF010000435.1:0-5132 GCA_039683525.1 Clostridiaceae bacterium | reverse complement strand
ATACAAACAGAATACTATCAGAAAACGCGCTCGAATTCAATACAACTTTTGCTGAAATTCGCTAAAAACAATACAAATTCTTGGTTTTATACAGAATAAAGTACACAAATATCGCGAAAAATGCGGTGTGAAATATTGACAGCGGGTTTTTGCGGTGTTACGCTTGCTCTAACAAGACAAAAGCAATACAAATCGACGGACAAATAACGAGATCAACCAAAATCATCATACAATTTTGATAAGGAGTACATCGCATGAGCCTCAAGACGAAGGAAATTTGGTTTATTGTCGGTTCTCAGTTTCTCTACGGGCCGAAAGTGCTGCAAACGGTAGACGAGCGCGGCAAGGAGATGGCGGCTTATATCGACGCGCAGAAGCAGATTCCCTGCCGTTTTCTCTATAAAGGAACGGTAAAGACCGCGGATGAAATCGAGCAGCTCGTCAAGGAAGCCAACTATAGCGACGCCTGCTGCGGCATCGTGACCTGGATGCATACTTTCAGCCCTAGCAAGATGTGGATCAACGGGTTTGCCCTATTGCAAAAACCGTATTGCCATTTTGCGACGCAGTACAACCGCGAGATTCCGGATCAGGAAATCGACATGGATTTCATGAACCTCAATCAGGCGGCACACGGCGACCGCGAGCACGGATTTATTGCGACGCGGATGCGTCTGGCGCGCAAGGTCGTCGCGGGATACTGGCAGGATGAAGAAGTCCTGAACGAGCTCGGCGCATGGATGCGCAGCGCGATCGGCTACCATGAGAGCAAGCACCTGCGCCTTGTCCGCTTCGGCGACAACATGCGCGAAGTGGCCGTCACCGAAGGCGACAAGGTCGAGGCACAGATCAAGCTCGGCTGGCAGGTCAACACCTGGCCGGTCGGCGAACTTGTGGACGAGATGAACGCGGTCACCGAGGCGGAAGTCGACGCCCTCGTGAAGGAATATCTGGCGAGCTATGACCTCGCGACGGATCAGATGGACTCCGTTCGCTATCAGGCGCGCGAAGTAATCGCGATGGAGAAACTCTTCCAGCGTGTTGGCGCAATGGCGTTTTCCAACACGTTCCAGGACCTCGTCGGCATGCGCCAACTGCCCGGCCTTGCTAGCCAACATCTGATGGCAAAAGGCTACGGCTACGGCGGCGAGGGCGACTGGAAAGTCTCCGCCATGACCCGCATCGTCAAAGCGATGACCGAAGGCATGACCGGCGGCACCGCGTTTATGGAAGACTACACCTACCACCTCGCCAAGGATGGCGCCTATTCACTTGGCGCGCACATGCTGGAGGTTTGCCCGTCGATCGCCGCGACCAAGCCGCGCATCGAGGTGCATCCGCTCGGCATCGGCGATCGCGAAGCGCCGGCACGTCTGGTATTTGAAGGCGCGGCAGGACCCGCCGTCGTCGCCTCTCTCGTGGATATGGGCGGCAGAATGCGCCTGATCGTGCAGGATGTCGAGGCGATTAAGCCCATCATGCAGATGCCGAATCTTCCGGTTGCCCGCGTCATGTGGCGCGCCATGCCGGATCTGGCCACGGGCCTCAAGCTCTGGCTGCTGGCGGGCGGCGCACACCACACCGTGATGAGCTATGCTGCAACGGCAGAGATGCTGGCCGACTGGGCGGAGATGATGCAGATTGAGTTCGTGCACATCACCAAGGATTCGACGGTGGAGTCCTTCAAGCAAGATCTGTTCTTGGCAGACCTCGCCTGGAAGATGAAGTCGTAAGTCAAAGTTGACGACGCCGACGGATTTTAAAGATTTCGTTCGGCAGACAAAAACGCTTATTTCAAAGGATCGGCTTTTTTTCATATTTCTTCCTCCTCTTTCCGCCGGAGGGGCGGACGGTTACAGGCCCGTCCGCCCCAAACAGCGGCCCGAAGAGACTGAGAAACGCGAGAGCATCTTCCTGCGTGAAGTACCGTAAACATGAGAACCGGCTTTCGCCTTTCGAAAGCCGGTTTTTTATTCGAATTTTCTTCAAAGAAGCAAAATTTCGCAAAACAGGCGCTATTTTTGTGTGATTTTCACCGGAATCTACGCCATATGAAAATATCCGACTAATATCAAAGAATTACCTATTGGCGAAGTGCGTCAGATAGCCGATAATAAGTGGGGCAGAATGCACATCCGTAAATAGCTCATTCAGATCTCGTTAAGAAGGGAAGATCAGATGTTCAAGGTCTTTCTTGTCGAAGATGAAATAGTCGTTCGCGAAGGGATTCGCAAAAACATTCAATGGGAGCAGTATGGCTTTTCCTATGCGGGCGATGCGCCGGATGGGGAGCTTGCGCTACCTTTAATTCGTCAAATTCAACCCGATCTATTGATTACCGATATCAAAATGCCGTTTATGGACGGGCTTGCGCTGAGCGAGCTGGTTCGTAAGGAATTGCCGCACACAAAGATCGTCATCATCAGCGGATATGACGATTTTACCTTTGCGCAGCAGGCCATCCGTATGGGCGTTGAGCAATATCTCTTAAAACCCATCATCAAGGAAAAAATGGTGGAGCTGTTGATCTCTCTGCAAAAGAAGATGGAGCAAGAGCAGGAGCAGCGCGCGTATCTCTCCATGTTTCAGCGCGAGGCGCAGGAATATGAGGCGTTCTCCCGCAGGCGCTTTTTTGAGCAGATCGTCACCGGGGGCTTGAGCGTTTCGGAAATCTCCGAAACCGCCAAGACCATGGAGATCGATCTCAACGCGCCGTGCTACAACATCCTGCTCTTTTCGCTCAACAGCGCGGAGTATAACGGTAGCACGCCGGAAGGGTATACCGATGCGCTCGCGACGCTGCAAGAGCAGGTGACGCATTACTTCATCGCGCGGACGGAGCTGATTCTGTTTCGCTGGAATATCACAACGTATGCCGTCCTGATCAAAGGCGGCGTGGAGGATATCGGCTCGCGCACCGCGGACTGCGTCTTTGGCATTCAGGAGCTTTGCGCGCAGGCGGGGGGAGACGTAAGCTGGTATATCGCCAGCGGCACGCCGGTTTCCCGGCTCAGCGCGCTGCCCTCTTGTTTTTCGGAAGCAAGCCGCATTCTCTCTTACCGCTATCTCTGCCCCGAAGAGCATCTGCTCTCCGAGGAGAGCATTCAAAGCATTCGCACCTCTCGCGCTGCCGCGACGGATCTCGGCAAGCCGGAGGTCGATCAGGAGCGGATTCACCGCTTTTTCAGCAGCGGCGCCGAGGAGGAAATCGATTCGTTTGTCGATCAACTCTTGCGCAGCGCGCGCGATGACCGATCGCTGATCACCATGTTCTGCCGGTATTTGACCATGACGGTCTACTTTGCGGCGGCGGCGTATCTCGACTCGATCGGTTGCCATGCGGAGAGCTACTGGCCGCCGGAACTGCGACCGAAGGACAACATCTCCACGCCCGAAGAAGCGCGGGGCTATATGCGGCAAATCATGCGGCATGCGATTCATCTGCGCGACCGCGAAAGCAGAAAGCAGCAGCGCGATCTGTTGAGCAAAGCCATCGCGTTTATCGATGCGAATTACGCGGAGGAGACGATTTCGCTGGATCGCGTTGCGCAGAAGGTAAACATCAGCCCGAACTATTTCTCCGCAATGTTCAGCCAGGAGATCGGGCAGACTTTTATTGAGTATTTAACCGAGAAGCGAATCACGGAGGCCAAGCGCATGCTCCGGCAAACGGACATGCGTTCCAGCGAAATTGCGTTTGCGGTCGGGTTTCGAGATTCGCACTACTTTAGCTTCGTGTTTAAAAAAGTATCGGGATGCACGCCCAGCGAGTACCGCAGAGGGGACAAACGGTGATTGAGAACTACAGCTGGACGGCGAAAACCGCGAAGACGACCATGCAGAAAAAGTTATGGAAGATGATCCTCATCGTCACGATTCCGCTGATGCTGATCATCATTATCGTCGTCGGCATCGGGTTAGGATACGGGCTGCAATACAACTCCATCCTCAACAATGTGACCACCGCATCGGATTTCAACCGCGATTTTACCGATAACATCAAGACCAAGATGTATTATTACGTCATCGACAGCCAGTATTCGGAAGGCATGCCGACCGAAGAGGTGAAGTCTGCCGAGACGATTGCGCTCAAACTCATCGAAACCACGGCGGAAAAGGACAGCCTGCGCGCCATCAACAGTGTGCTCAACCTCTGCCATAACCTTGAGGATAAGATGCAGGAGATCGCGGTAACCGAGGGCTACGATTCCCGCATGAGTCAGCTCAATGACAATATCTATGTTATGGCTGACCTGATCCAGGAGTACATGTACACCTATCTGTATTATGAGGCGGTACATCTGGACGCCCTGCAATCCACCATGATCACCAACATGGTGGTGTTGATGGGCGTCGTTGTCGTTTTGGCGCTTGCGCTGCTGTTCTTCCTGCTGAGCTACTCCAGAAAGCTCAGCCGCAGCATCGTCGAGCCAATCGACATGCTCTGCGAGCGCTTGGTTGCAATCGGACGCGGGGGACTGTTGGTCTGCGAGCCGATTCAGGCGGATGTGGAAGAGGTACAGCTTCTTTCGGACGGAATCGAGAGCATGGTCGGCCACCTCAAGCGCTTGATTGAGCGCAATGCCGAGCAGGAGAAGCAGAGACGGCGTACCGAACTCGCCCTGCTGCAGGCGCAGATCAATCCGCATTTTCTGTATAACACCTTAGATACCATCATCTGGTTGATCGAGTCGGCCGAAATCAGCGAGGCGGTCGCGATGGTCAGCAGCCTCTCCAACTTCTTCCGTTTCTCGCTCAGCCGCGGACAAAACGTCATCACGATTCAGGAAGAACAGCAGCATATCCGAAGCTACCTTGAGATTCAGCATATGCGCTATCGCGACCTGATGGAATACGATATCGACATCCCAGAGGAACTGAATACCTATATTCTGCCGAAGCTGACCTTGCAGCCGCTGGTGGAAAACGCGCTATACCACGGCATCAAGATTCGCAGAAGAAAGGGCCTGATTCGCGTCAGCGGCCGTGTCGAGGGCGAGGAACTGGTGCTTGAGGTGGCGGACGATGGCTGCGGCATGACGCCGGAGCGGCTCGAGGAAGTGCGTTCCTCTCTGGTCAACGGACGGAAAGAGGTATTTGGCCTTCGCACCGTGCACCAGCGGATTCAGATA
>JBDKRF010000434.1:0-6881 GCA_039683525.1 Clostridiaceae bacterium | reverse complement strand
TCGGCAATCAAGCTCAAGCTGGAAAACGATGTGTTGTATTTCTTCTCCGGCAGCGAGGACAGCGTGACCACGGACAGCGCGATCGCCTACTTCTCTTCCGGCAAGCTATATGTCAACGATGTGCAGGTGCTTTCGTCTCTGCGGATTGGCGGGTATGCATGGGTGCCCGAGAGCGGTAATTTGAACTTTAAGAAGATCGCGGGGTGAGGAAATGGCAAATTGGCCATATGAGTCGATTCATGACGGATACACGATCGTCAACGGTTCGCTTTCCGGAACCGCGGCAAGCAAAGTTTCCTGCTGGCTGGAGTATAAGATCGTTTCGCAGTCAGCTGCCAACAATACGTCAACGATTCGGTTTTATGTGTTTCTGGCAACCTCAGGAAATACATCGCAGTTTGACGTTTACTGCAGCAACATTGATTCAAATTCGCGCGGCGCAATGAGTGTATCGGTCGATGGTAGCTCCGTGTATAACCGTATTGGCAGAGGGTTTGCAATCTCACGGATTCCGTACCGCGACGAGTACATCACGCAGTATCAGGAGCCGTACGACACGGCGCTGGGCTATCAGTACCTCATGATCCTTACCGACAATGCAAGCACGGAAAGCGAAGCATACGGAGAATGCACGATCTCCCACAATTCGGATGGGACGAGACAGGTGACGCTATCGTTTGCCGGGAATTTCACATACTCTTCGGCGATCGGTTCTGCCAGCGGATCGGTCAGCATAGTACTACCGGCGATCCCGCGCGTCACCACGCCAAGCGTGTCCGCCGTTACGCTCGGGAGCGCGGCGACGATCACACTTTCACCCGCGTCGAGCGCATTTCTACATACCTTGCGGGCGAAGTTCGGCTCGCGTGCGGAAACGACAATCGCGACGCAGACCTCGGCGACGAGCTTAGCCTGGACGCCGTCGCAAGACGAAGCCAACGCTGCGCCAAACGCGACGAGCGTCGTGGGTACGCTCTATTGCGACACGTATTCCAGCGGAGTCCTTTTGGGTACGACACAGGTCAGTGTGACAGCCGCGATTCAGGCTTCGGTCGTACCGACGGGTTCAATATGGTACTCGGAAGCGGAAGAGGAACTGACAACCCAGTTTGGCTGCTTTGTGCAGCGAAAGAGCAAGTTGAGCGTCAGCATATCCGCAGCAGGCGTATACGGTTCGACCGTTTCCTCAATCTCAACCACAGTCAATGGCGCGACGTACTCGGGCAACTCCTTTTCGACAAACGAACTGACGACCGCGGGTACGAATACGATCCGAACGACGATCACGGATACTCGCGGGCGGACAACAGTTCTGACGGGAACGTTTGAAGTTGTGGCATATGATTCGCCCTCCGTGCAGTCCGTTACGGTTTTTCGGTGCGACGCTGCGGGCAACGCCAGCAGCACGGGAACATACGCAATGGTTGCGGTCATCGGCGCGATCTCCTCAGTGAACAACAAGAATTCCCGCGTACTCAAGATCGGGTATAAGCGCAAAAGCGAAACGTACTACACGGATACGACGTTCACGCTTTCTGCGTATGCTGTCAGCGGCAATTATCGCATCGGTGGGAGCCTATCAAATCAGTACACCTACGATATCCGCGTCACGCTTGGCGACTATTTCAGTGAAGCGTACGGATATGTTGACTTGAGCACGGCGGAAGTCATTCTATCCGTGCGCAGCACCGGCGTGGGATTGGCGGTTGGCAAGGTCGCCGAAGAGGACAGCTTCGATGTTGGCTGGCCGGCGCGGTTTCGCGAAAACGTGCAGTTTGACGATGCAGTAACATTTTCGAGCATTCTGTGGCTGGCAAACCTGATCTTTCCAGTCGGCAGCATTCGCATGACGGTTTCCGCCGCGGATGAAAGCGCATTCCTTGGAGGCACATGGGTGCGTTGGGGAACGGGTAGAGTGCCGGTGGGCGTGAATACTTCCGATACGAACTTCAACACTGTGGAGAAAACAGGTGGCGCGAACGCGCACACGCTCACGGCAACAGAAATGCCGTCGCACAACCACTCGTTCAGTGGTTCGGTGACGGTGAATGCTAATGGTGCACATACCCATCAGGCGTCGTCGGGTTCCTATAAGGTCGGCAGCGGATCGACATCTACCTATTACTATTTGACGAATGGCGGAAGCACGAGCGGGCAGACGACCGGCTCCGGCGGTTCGCACGACCACACGGGTTCCGTGTCCGGTTCGGTTGGTAGTAACGGTAGCGGATCTGCACACAATAACCTGCAACCCTATATCACCTGTTATTTCTGGAAGAGAACGGCATAGGGATTGACCTTCAATAGCTAGGGCGCCCCTCACGGAGCGCCCTTTGTGCTGTATGGCTTGATTACCAGAGGAAGAGAGAACTCAATTCAAGCCATACATCTAATTTTAACTAGAATACCAGGGATTCATGAACTGAAAAACAAAAAAATCAGGAAACATGAAAGGATTTTACGAAGTGGAACCATTTGCCGAGTATACACACAATCTGAAAAAAGGCGCGTCCGGTGAGGACGTGCTTTTTTGTAAGCAAAAGCTGCTTGAGCTGGGTTTTTACGGCGACCACATCACGACGGTCACCAGGAAAACGTTCGGCGCGGACACGCTGGAGGCCGTGAAACGGTTTCAGGCGCAAACTGGCCTGACTGTCGATGGGATCATCGGGGAGGAAACGTGGACCGCGCTGTTCGGCGACACGGCGACGGAGGCGGAACCGATCACAAAGGATACGGTATCGGACAGAGCATCTGCGATCTGTGCGCTGGCGCTGACGCGAATCGGAGACCTGTACGTTTGGGGCGCATCCGGCTTGACTGATCTATCAAACGCAAAGACTCAGGCGATGGACGAAGAGTTCGCGCGCGCGATCACGTTTCGTGAGAGCCAGTATAAGGCGGGATTTGCCGATCTCATGGCGCATGACTGTTCCGGGTTCCTTTCGTGGCTCATGCGCGAGACGGCGATTTGGGATGATCGCAAGAACTGCGACGGACTCTGGGCGCTGTGCATTGCAGTCGCGCGTAACGAATTGATCGCGGGCGATTTCCTGTTTCGAAACAGTGCCACAAACGCCGAGGATGAAACGCATGTTGGGCTTTATCTGGGCCGCGGCATGGTGATCCATGACAAAGGCCGCGACGTTGGCGTCGTTGTGGAGGGAATCAATCAGGGCGGAAGCGGTTACTGGCACAAATGCGGTCGTTGCAAGCTCCTATATCAATAGAAGAGGGGGATCGGAGTTGGATTACATCGGAGAAATCATATCGGGCGTGTTTGCATTGCTGGTTGTATGGCTAGAGGTGCGCATGACACGCGATCGAAAGCAAGCGGAAAAAAGAGCCGCTATCCGCGCAAAGGAATCAAAACTCGCCATGAAGATGCAGGATGCAAGCCTATCGCTTTCTTTGGCGACTTGTATTGCCGTAGAACGTGGTGAAACCAATGGTGAGATGAAGACTGCACGAGAGAAGGCCGAAACCGCGCAAGAAGAGTATCAGGATTTCGTGCGCGAACTGGCATCGGAACAAGCAACTTCAATTTAAAACATTTGTAGCGACAGACAAATTCGCTATATCATGTGCGACATATTCCGGCCATTGCTTTTGCTGAAGTATAAAGCCGTATCTGCCCGCTTAGAGATAGTTGCAGGGGTATCGGCCTTGTTTACCATGGTGCATCCAGCCGAGATAGTAATGCGTAAAATTCCGTCATTTACTAAGAGCTCTGAGTTTTCGATCAGAACTCTGATCTTCTCAGCAACAGCAAGCAAGTCTTCATTCGTATTACAGCGAATAATTGCGAGAAATTCTTCGCCTCCCCATCTACCAATGAAATCATTGCTGCGAAGCGCGTTTTTCATAGTCTTACTTGCCATTTTCAGGACTGCATCGCCAACATCATGTCCATATTGATCGTTGACATTTTTGAAGTGATCAAGGTCGAGCATTATAACGGCAAAAGTAAGCCCAAACTCTTCATAGTCGCGGAAATGGTTATCAAGAAAATTGTCGATATACCGTCTGTTGGGCAATTTTGTGAGCGGATCGTACAAAGCGAAAAATTCGAGTTCTTTATTCGTGATCACGGATCGTTGAACATCCGATTCTGGAACAAATGCTTCGATTGCCCCATACACAACTCCATTTGAAACCATAGGTATGGCATGAATACTGACCGCAACTCTATGCCCAAGCTTATGACGCAAATAAGCATGGGTGGTTTTTGGTTGGCCATCCTGTAGGCACGCGCTTAATGGACACTCGGTGAAGCAAAGGCTCTGCCCTTTGTCGTCTATATGGTTTAAGAGCCCATCTGCGCAGCACTTGCCGACAATATCGCTTGCGGTGTATCCGGCAATCGCTTCCGCTCCTTTATTCCAATAGGTGATAACTCTGTTTGTATCCACGAAATAAACACCCTCGTGGAATGAATCGAGAACTTCTTTGCAAAACGGGTGATCAAAATCCAAACTAACACCCCCTTCTTTATCTGCCGCGTGGCTTATCCACGATTTGATTATATCAAGCATCCAAAGTCAATTCTTTATATTTTCAATAGAACAACGCTAATATTTTTGATTATTAATTTGCAGCATCTATCTTAAATACGTGCTGCAAATCAACATAAAATGGAGGATATAAAATGAAGAAAAAACGAATCCTTGTACTGATCATGCTCCTGATGCTCGCGTTACCCGCCATCGCGGTAGCGGACACTGGCGGAGGCGGTGCCACCATTACCGATATCCTGATCGAGAACGCTGTGGAGATTGCCGCGGCGTTTTTTATTGCGCTGATCGGCGTATTCGGCGCGTGGCTGACCGCGAAGCTCGGTAAGGCGACTCAACTTGACACAGTGAATCACGCGCAGCAGGAGCTGATCAAGCTCGCGCAGATCACAGTTGGCGAGCTGAAACAGACGGTTGTGGACGGCATGAAAACCGCGAGTAAAGACGGAAAACTGACCAAGGATGAAATCACGCAACTCGGTCAATTGCTCTACGACAAGACCACCGCGAAACTTTCTGCTTCGGCGATGGACGTGTTGACCGCAGCGCAGGTCGATATCTCCGCGCTGATCACCGGTACGGCGGAGCAGCTGATCGCCAGCATGAAGTAAACAACAGCATAACGACAACCGGGAGCGTCTTTCGAGGCGCTCCTTTTTCTATATCTGGAGGGACCGATGAAGGAACAGAACAAAGCAGATATCGAGCGGCTCCGGGTTGCGGGGCATAGCTACACCCAAATCGCGGAAATCTTGCATCTATCCAGAAACACGGTGAAATCTATTTGCCAACGATATGCATTCCAGCCGGGGAAAATGATCGGAGCCTCGTTTGACTCAGGGCGCTGTCCGAAGTGCGGCGCATTGATTGTTCAAATCAAAGGGCAGAAACATCGGAGTTTCTGCTCAATTGTCTGCCGCCGTGCCTGGTGGAAAGATCACAGAAACACAGGCAATAAGAAAACGGCGGTTCAGGTGCGGTGCACATCCTGCGGTCGCATGTTTGAGGACTATACGCGGAATCATAGGAAATATTGCTGCCACGCCTGCTACATCCAGGATCGCTTCAAGAAGAAGGAATCAGATGTCGAACGAGCAGTTTGAGCGTGAAATGTGCTATAGGACGGTAATGGCGGTGGCGAGGACCATGCTAACGCGCGGGTTGATTACCCGTGGCGAATACGACGATTTCGACCGAAAGATGATCGATAAACACAAGCCTTTTTTTCTTTGCATCATGGATCAAACATCGGTTGATAAAGTATGTAAGCAGAGGTAATATGCCATGTACAAGGAGCGAGATATGAGCCGAGTGATTCAAAAAATTCAGCCAAGGGTGCAAGCAATTTTGCCGCGAAAGCGGGTTGCCGCTTACGCTCGTGTTTCCAGTGATAAGGAAACCATGTTAGAATCATTGGCGGCTCAGATCAGCTCCTATGGCGCTTATATTCAGCGGAACCCAGAATGGCTGTATGTCGGCGTGTATGCGGACGAAGGTCTGACCGGCACGAAGGATAAACGCCCTGAATTCCAGCGCCTGATTGCAGACTGTTATGCCGGGCTGATCGATATGGTGATTACAAAGTCGCTCAGCCGGTTTTCTCGGAACACACTGGATACGCTGAATATCCTGCGAGAACTAAAGCAGAGAGGCGTGGACGTTTTCTTCGAGCGGGAGAATATCCACAGCAATTCAGGGGATGGCGAGTTGATGCTTTCTATCCTCTCTTCATTCGCGCAAGAGGAGAGCCGCTCCGTTTCCGAAAACTGCAAATGGCGAATTCGTAAGAAGATGGAGCAGGGTGAACTGGTCAATTTGCGGGAAATGTTCGGGTACTACATAACAAAGGGTAGAGTAGAAATCGATCAGGAGCGGGCGGAAATCGTCCGCTCTATTTTTTTCGATTATCTAGATGGTGTTGGCACGGCGGAGTTAGCAAGGAGATTATCAGAAGCGGGTGCAAATACGCTCCGCGGGGGACAATGGACTGCAGTTAAAATTCTCGGGATGCTGAAAAACGAGAAATACATGGGTGATGCGCTTTCACAAAAAAAGTACGTTTTAGATCACCTAAGCAAACGCGCTGTTTGGAACCACGGCGAGAGGCCGATGTATTACGCGGAGGAAGCCCATCCGGCAATTATAGAGAAATCCGTATTTGAGCAGGTTCAGCTTCGTATCGCGGAAGAATTGAAAATCGTCGGAGGGCATCGCCCGAACAATCTGCGATACCCTTTAAGTGGCAGAATAGTATGCGACAATTGCGGGAAGCACTTTAAAAAAATCACAAAGCGGGGAATGGCATATTGGCATTGCTCGACGACCGTTCAATTTGGTACAAGCGCTTGCCATTCAAAACGGATCCCC
>JBDKRF010000433.1:0-12442 GCA_039683525.1 Clostridiaceae bacterium | reverse complement strand
TGTGTAGGGGCGGATATCATCCGCCCGCGCCTACCAAGCTTCCTGCAAAAAAGCTGCCCATTTCTGGACAGCCTCTTCATGCAACGAAGTTGCTCAATTAATCTTACTCTTCCTTCTGCGGCGGGCGCTGATTGTTGATGCTGATCTTCTTCCAGCGCTCCGCTTCCTCCGCGCGCTGATGCATGTGCTTGGCATAGCGGCGGTTGTCGATGATGATTGCGGCAGAAAGCGTAATCACGCACAGGCAGAACAGCAGGATAAAGATGCCGCTGGTCGCGCTGGTCAAAAACCCCATCGACGGGTTGTATTGATTCAGTATGGTCAGCGTGATGAACACGCCCGCAAAGATGATGGAGAGATGCGCAAATACGCTGCAGAATTTTCTCATTTGGTGTCGTTCCCTTCCAATCCGTTGGTGCTTTCAGGCGCAGCATCGGTTTGCCCGCCTGTCCTGCAGGCAGTGCTTTAGGAATTACCGCCCACATAGATGATATCGCTGATGTTTCGTCCGCCCTTGTACGGCTTTCCGATGACATTACCCTGAAACACCATCATGACGGACTGTCCACCGTCGAGATTATACGCATCCTTGCAGCCAAGGTCAATCATAGCCTGCGAAAGCTCGCTGAGCGACATACCGCGTGAATACTCGCCCTGTCGTCCGTCCACGGAGACAAGGCAATAGTGCCCGGGTTCAAAGTAGCCGATCGCGGCGCGCGGCGCGCGGTCGTTGATGATCACGTCGGTGGAGTTATAACTCTGTGGAATCTGGCCGTTGTCAATCAGCTTTGGCCCAAACGACCAACCCTGATAGGCACCGCGCGCAATGGCTGCGTCGAGGTCAAAATCCGTCTCGTAATAGGTCTCCATCGTGCCATCCAGGTAGAGGATGCAGACGTCGTCCGCCGTGGTGTCCCGGTAGAGGTCTCCGTTGCGGATCACGATACCCTCGGTGGAAGATCCGCAGGAGTCGCCGGAGATTGCGAGAATCGCGTCAACACTGTTCGCGATTTCGCTTGGCAAGTCATAGCCGCCTCTGAACGTTCCGCCTGCAAATGCGGTTTTCAAGGAGTGGATGTCGCGCACCCAAACATCCGCGACATAATAGACCGCGTAATCCGTGTGATGTTCGGCAATCACGATCCGGAGATTGTCGTCCGCGTAGCTTCCGATGGAGCCGATGGTATCTAGTTCTCCGGTGGGAAAAGTCGCGGAGAAATCTCCCGGCGCGGGCGTCGCTGTCGGCTCTGGCGTCGGGGTCGCGACAAACGGGGTTTCTTTCGCTTCCGGTGTAACCTCCACGGGGGTGGGCGTTGGCGTTGGTGTTGGCGTTGTGCTATCGACTGCTTCTATGTTAAGCAGCGGCAGATGATCGCCGGTATCGATCACGAACGTAAAGAGATAAAAAATGCCGAGCGCGGCCACGATGCCCAGTAGATCCAGCAGTATGACAAGAAGTCCGGGCAACGGTTTCTTATGGTGCATAGAGTTTCCTTTCCGATATTCGGGCAAGGGCTTTCTGAAAACAAGGTTCATTGAGATTCAGCTAATATTAGCGTTGTCTTCCTATAAAAGCAAGAATCGCGCGTGAAAAGCAACAGGAAATTCACAAGCATCCAAAAGGAATGCCATAAAGACGCCACAGCGCGGAGCAGGAGTGAAAAAAGGTCTCCGGGCTCAGCCCGGGGACCTTTTTTGATTGGTTAGTTCGAAAAACAAGGTAGTTTTTTAGATTACTGGAGTGAAGCGCACGGCAGGTTATTCCGCAATCGTCAAGGCGACCTGCATCATGTCGTGGAAGGCGGTCTGACGCTCTTCCGACGTGGTGACAGCTCCCCCGATGAGCAGATCGGAGATCGTGCAGATAGCGAGCGCTTTCTTGCCCGCGCGCGCGGCGTTCATGTAGAGCGCTGCGGCTTCCATCTCGACCGCGAGCACGCCGAGCTTTGCCCACTCCATCGTTCCATCGATTCCTTTTTCAGAATAGAACATATCGCTCGAGAGGATGTTGCCGACCTTGTAGTTCAACCCGCGCTTTTCGCACTCATCCACCGCGCGGCGCAGCGTTGCGTAGTCCGCGATGGGGGCAAAGCTGCCGTTGATGCCGTATTGCGAGAAGTACGACGAGTTGGTGCAGGCGGCCTGTCCCAGTACGATGTCGAAGAGCTTCAGGTCGGGATGCATACCGCCCGCCGAGCCGATGCGGATGATCGTCTCCACGCCGAAGAAGTTGTAGAGCTCAAAGGAGTAGATGCCCATGCTGGGCATACCCATGCCGCTGGCCATCACGGAGACGCGCTTGCCTTCAAAATATCCTGTATAGCCCTGAACGCCGCGGACGTTATTGATGAGTTCGCGATCGGTCAGGTATGTTTCTGCAATGTGCTTGGCGCGCAGCGGATCGCCGGGCATCAACACGGTCTTGGCAAAATCTTCCGGGCTGCAGCTGATATGCGGGGTTAAATTGGCGGTTTTCATGATACACCTCCGAATAAATTGAGTACAGATATAGTAGCATTATAGCATGTTTTGCCGTGCGCGAAAGGCAACGAACGCGAAAATTAAGCGAGGCGGTCTTCAGACTCGATGCGGCCTTTCCATCCGGCTGTCGGGCGCAGAAAGCACGCGGGATCAAATGCAAACGCTTCAATCGGCGTGGCATTCCCTTGCGCGGACACGACCGAGAAGGAAGTTTCCCCGGCCGTTCGATCCGGCAGCGCATCCAAATAGCGAATTGCGGTGGTGGAGAATCCGGCAAGGCGGCAGATGAACCGATCCGCGGCCCAGATGCTGCCAGACATCACGATGCCGCCGAGCGGCTTGGGTGAGGGTTTCAGCGGGCCTTCGCCTTCTCCTGCAATGATCATGTCGCAGACGTTGAATATGCTTCGTTGCGGCGTGGATTGCAGCGCGCCCGTTTGATCTGCAAAACGCAGGATGTGGTTGAGGTCGACGATGGTACGCCAGATGGTGTCGTTGCCGTACCAGCTTCCTTCCGAAAAGTCCCGCTGCTCCGCACCGGAGAGTTTCTGCACGGCGCGGATGCCCTTGTAGAGCCACTTGTAGAGAAAGAAGCGCCGCTCGCCCGCGTAGTCACTGTCGTTCTTTAAGTCAAGCACCTTAGACTGAACGGCATGCAGCATGCTCTTTTTCTGGTATTCGTCTCCGTTTTCCGCGCGTGAGCCTGTGGTGTGGTGCGGCAGATCTTCCTTTCGCATGCAGGCGCCGACGAAGTTCTTTGCGCAGGCCGTCAAGCCCGCTTTGCGGTGAGACTTCGGCTTTGCGAGGTTGAGAATGACGTCTGCCTCCAGCACGCAAGGATGGATCATGTACTCATGCTTCTGCGCGTTGTGGTGCTGCTTCATCAACCCTGTGGCGTAGTTGGTCACGCGCATACGGTCAACCTTATCGGCAGACCATCCGGAGAACATGGATTGTTTTCCAAGGTCGACGACGATGCCCGTCGATTGATTGCGCAGCACGTTCATGCGCGTCGAGGTCTCGTGCGCAACCAGACCGCGAAAGTCCTTGACTTCGAGCGCAACGCCCTTTTCACGGTAGTAGGACCAGAGCTTGTCATAGCCAAAGGTTCGGTGCAGTGCCTCAAAATCGCAGATTTGAATCGGTGCGTCGCCGACGATGACGCGGCCCGTGCCCTTGAGTGCGAGGAGCACATAGTCCAGCACGGCGCGGATCACGCTCGGGTGGGTCACGACGCAATTCATGTCGTGCGAAGGGTCGTCGTTTTTATGCAGCACCCAGTTGGGCTTGAGCAGCACCGTCATGCCGGGGCGGATGAGATCGCCCAGCGGGTTCCACTCCGGCTGATCGGCATGCGCGGCGTCGTACCCCAGCGCGCGGAAGCCATCACGAATCAGGCGGTAAACGCCGTTTTCCGCGGTGGAACAATCGGAATATTGGTATTCAGGATAGGACTCGGAAGGCGACCAGCATTGCTCGCCGGAAGGGTACGCGACGCGCTCCAACCGTCCAAAATAGACTTGCTCCATTTATTTACTTGAACTCCTTAAGGCAAAGCTTAATAGATGAGTCTGATTTATGAATCAAACTCCTTCGGAAAAAACGTGTGTAAGTCGATCCAGTTACCAAGCTTGTAGTCCCACTCCACGGGCTGGAAGGTCTCCAACCCGCTGCCGGGATACAGCGTCATCTCTCCGAAATAAACTTTTCCGTTGATCTCGTACAGATCGACGCGCATAAACGCAAAACCCTCGGAGAGCGTTTTTGCGACACGAACCATCTCATCATAGCAGGCAGGACGCGGCAACTCCTGCGGATCGGCGTGATAGTGCCGCTCAAAGGGCATCCGCTGCCAATCGGGATCGAAGAACGTCACGTTCAGCTTGCTGCCCGCAAAGCGGTTGGAGCAGATAAACGCGCAGCGGTGTTCGCCGCCGAACATCATAAACTTATAGTCGAGCAGTTCGCTGCCGGACGCGCTCTCCATATACTGCTCCGCAATGATGCGGGGCTGAACATATTGATACGGCCATTCGCGACCACCCCAGTAATAGTTGCGCTTGAGGCTTTTTTCAATCTTCTCTTTTGCCGCGGCAACGTCGAACGTTTGCTTGTCGTGGCAGATCACGACATTGCCGCTGTCATGCGTACACTTGAGCACAAACCGATCCGGTAAAGCCGAAAAATCGATCTCGTCAAAGCTGCTCCAGGGCCCGCCGACCAGCGGGATCAGATAGGAATCTCCGATCTTGGATGCGACCCAATCCCGAACGGCGAATTTATCCACAAGCGTCGGGTAGAGCGGATTGCGATCCTTGCCCTTGAGCCACTGGATTTTTTCGTTGAAGGATTTCGGGTTTTTCCAGTCCAGTTTTTTATGAAAGTATGCGCGCCACATCGCGGAGAGATACGCTTGATCCGGCAGCCAGTTGAGCAGCTTTCTTGCAGAGAGCGCAAAAAAAACGGCTGCGGAAACGGTGCGCCTTGGGGTATCGTTGTTCTGCTGCATCCATTCCTCCTGCTTGCCGATGTTGGTTGAGAATACCGTAGCGGGCTGTCTCATCGTCTGGGTATAATATATCTGTCGATCTATGGTGTGTCAATGCCGCGGTGGGAATCGCCGTGAGGCATGCACAAGCCGGCACCGACGATTTTATATATCATTTCTTGCGTTTTGGGGATAAATCGCTTGACAACCATTTTTCAGCAAGGCTAAACTTATTTAATACCCGTTTCGGGTCAAAGGAGGAGAAAGCATGTCCAAGTCGTTCATTCCGCAGGGCTATCGCTCCAAACTGGGGCTCTACGACACGCAGAACGCCATCGAGATCATCAAGAGCACATTTTTAGAATCACTCTCCGCGGTGCTGCGCCTCAAGCGCGTGTCCGCGCCGCTGTTTGTCAATCCGGCGGAGGGATTAAATGACAACCTCAATGGTGTAGAGCGTCCCGTTTCCTTCGATATCCCTGCGACGGGAGGGCACGGCGAGGTGGTACAGTCTCTGGCAAAGTGGAAGCGTTACGCGCTTGGCCGTTATGGTTTCCGCTCCGGCAAGGGTCTCGTGACCGATATGAACGCGATCCGCCGCGACGAAGTGCTGGATAATCTCCATTCGGTCTACGTGGATCAGTGGGACTGGGAAAAGGTGATCACGCCCGAAGAGCGCTCGGAAGAGACACTCAAACAAGCCGTGCTGAACATCGTGGACGCGATCTATTACACTCAGCAGATCATCTGCGCGAAGTACGATGTGCTGACTCCCTTTGTCAGCCGGGACGTTTCCTTCGTGACCGCGCAGGAATTGCTCGATCTCTATCCCGATTGTGACCCGAAGGAACGCGAATACCGCTATGTCAAGCAACATCCGACCACATTCGTGTTGGGTATCGGCGGTAAGCTTTCCGACGGAAAACCGCATGACGGCAGAGCGCCGGACTATGACGACTGGCAGATCAACGGCGATATTTTGTTCTATAACCCGCTTTTGGACTGCGCGTTTGAAATCTCCAGCATGGGCGTTCGCGTGGATGCCGTAACACTCGACCGCCAGCTTACTCTGGCCGGTTGCGACAACAGAAGATCATTGCCATTCCACAAGATGTTGTTGGAAAGTAAGCTTCCACAGACGATCGGTGGTGGTATTGGCCAGTCGCGCTTATGCATGCTTTTGCTGAATAAAGCGCATATCGGCGAGGTGCAAAGTTCGCTTTGGGATGCCGAAACAATGGCGCTTTGCGAGCATTCTGGCGTAACGCTTTTGTAACAATTACTAGACAAAGGAACCACGGTTCAAATCGAGCCGTGGTTCTTTTTTATTCGGCTTTTTTGGAAAATCAGATCAAACCTCGATACATGAATTCGCCGGGTCTGGTCAACGCGGAAGCAATTCTGTTGCCATGTAACAAATTATTTCGACTCCGAGCGAAATATACAAGCAACGCGGATGTAACAACTTTTCCAAAGCAGCGAGAAAACCATATATATAGTAGGCAAGTTCACAAAAAAGACATGAATAAATATCGCGGAATGCAACAATTATGTAATGTACATTTCATACAATATGCTAGAGTCTAAAAATATCTCTGCCCATCGGTAGGCAAAAGCCTACGCGCGATAGATCTAGGAGGCATATGTTTATGAAATGGTCGCACATCAAACGGGTTCTCAGCTTAACGTTGTGTGTATTGATGGTGCTCTCAATTCTTCCGACCAGTTCGCTGGCGGAAGTCACTGCCGCACCGACGGACACCAATGCGCCGGTTGAAACGACGCAGCCTACACCTGCAGGCGGCAGTCAATCACCCACCGCGTCTGATGTCGCGCAAGCGACGCCAACGCCCGCGTCTTCCGACGCGGCGGCAACGCCTACACCTTCCGACGCGACGACAGGAGATGTCGTTACGGACGGGCCGAAGACGTATGTCGTCGACTTCGTGGTTGACCATCAAACCCGATTGGATCTGCAACAGACTGTTGCGGATGGCGGTCTGGTCACAGCGCCGAACGCTCCCGCCGTTCCGGATAGTGAAGAATATGCAGGACAGATCTTCCTGTACTGGTATAAGACACTCGGAAAAGCATATGACTTCAGCACACCGGTCTCATCTGACCTCGTTCTCTACGCGCAATTCGGCCAACCTCAGGAAACGCCTCTGCAGGAAACGCCTCTGATTGAGGAAACGCCAATCGTTTCGGATGAATCGGGTTTATTCTCTGCGTTCTCGATGGCGGGCGGCATCATACCGGAGTCGGTTACGCTCTCGACTTACACATTTGTTGTCGCTGCCACGACAGTTGCTACAAAGATAGTAGCCAATGGCGACACGCTCGACGCGCCGGAAGTACCAACCGCGCCCGCAGGACAGAAGTTCTCCGGCTGGTATACGGATGCCAATACGCTCTTTGACTCTTTCGGCACACAAACGGTAACGGCAGACGGCGCAACGACGCTGACTGCGAAGTTTGAGCCAGCCTATTATGTCTTCTTCTACAACCAGTTCGGTGCGGTGACCGAAGTGCGTACGCCCGATGCAAACAACGTCGTCTCCACCGACAGTATTGTTTCTCTTAAACTTGGCTCCGATCAAGCCCTTGTCGGCTGGTCGCTAACGTCTGGCGGAACGACGGATGTTGGCACGAGCGTTACGGTCAACGGAGCGAACATCAACCTCTATCCGATCATCCAACAAGTGATTTGGATTACATTTAACTCTGTGGGCGGAACCTACATTTCGCCGATGTATATCCAGCCGAATACGAAGCTGACACAGGCCGCAGTTGAGGCCTACATTGCCACGCAAAACAATGGTTCCAGCACGATCAGCAAGGCCGGCTATACCTTTACGGGTTGGACAGGGTTTAACTTTGGACAAAAACCCTCCAGCAATGTCACCCTTACCGCAGGTTGGGCACCGAAGACCAATACGCCCTATAAACTTGTGTATTGGATTGAGAACGCGGACGACAGCAACTACTCGTTTGAAAAGTCGGTCGACAAGACCGGAACGACAGACGCCGTCATCAATCTGACCAGCGCAGAAACGGCAAACACCAACCTCAACGCGACCTATGCCAATTACTTCAACACGGGCACGTATACGGCGGGTCAAACGATCAAGGGCGATGGTTCGACCATCGTGAACATCTATCATACGCGAATGACGTACACCCTGACATACAAAAACGGGAATACGACGCTCTACACGCATTCTTACAAGTACGATCAGGATATTTCGGCGGTTTGGAATATCGCCGCGATTCTGAACCTCTCGAATCAGGGATACGTTTGGCAGTCCAGCATCACGCAGGACTACTATACGATTCTTTTGAAGATGCCGGGCAGTAACCTGACCATGACGGCAACGCAATGGAGCGGTAGCACGTACTCCTGGTACTACTATCTGGAGACCTTGGATGGAACCGCAGCCACCGCGCCGGCTGGTTCCACGACGACCTCAAACAACGGCATTACCTATTACCTGATGAAGTCGGTTACGATCAAGGGAAACAACATTAACCTGACCTATAGTGAAGACTACTTCCCGATCACCGGATTCTATCAAAGAGACAGTAGCGTCCCTACATTTACCCAGATTGGAAGCTGGCCCAATTTCACGTATACTGCAAACCTGTTCTATCGCCGCTCGAGCTACAGCTTGACGTTTATCAACGGCGATACATCGAATGTGATTCCCAGCATCAAATATCAGGCGCCTGTATCCGGGTATAACTATACGCCGAACCATCCGTCTGGTGTCGATGCTTCCTTTACGTTCAATAAGTGGTTTGCAACCGAAGCCGCGATTGCGGGAACAGAGTTCAACTGGACACAGACGATGCCCGCAAAGAACATCGTATTGTATGCGAACTGGATCGCACCGGTATTCACAGGTATCGCGCACTCTCTGTCCTTCGATGCGGGCGGCGGCACAACCGTCAATCTTGGATCGATCACCTATGGCGGCACAATCAGCACGAGCGCTCTGAATGCAGCACAGGCAGCGGCCGAGGCAAGCAAGCCGCACCCGACCGATACATTCGGCGGCTGGCTGATTTTAAAGAATGGCTCGCTGATTCTCTTTAACTCTAGCATGCAGATCTATGAAAACGTGGTTCTTTACCCCGTTTGGCTCAGCACGCTCAATTTCTCCGTGACCTATCTACTTGGTGATGCGAGCGGCACCGCGCCAATCGACAGCTTGACCTATGTCCCCGGCGCGCAGGCGCAGGTGAAGTCGTATACGGCAGCCTCCGTTACGCCGCCAGCGGACAAGGTGTTCATCGGCTGGCGTTCCAGCGTTGATAACAAGATCTATTACCCCAATAGCGTGGTGACGATCACCCAGAATACGACGTTGACCGCCGTTTGGGTGTATTCGGCCAGCAATGTGACGATTACGTATGATGGTAACAACGGCGCGACGTCCACTGGTGCTACCACGTTTACGGGTGGCGCGGTCAACAACACCTATCATACGGTGCAGGGCAACCCGTTCCTGTATACCGGCAAGAACTTTATCGGCTGGAACACGCTGTCAAACGGCACGGGAACCTGGTATAACCCGGGCGATAACGTCTTACTTGGCCTCAGCGTACCCAGCGCTCCCGGCACTCTGTATGCCATTTGGGAAGATCAGACATTTGCCGTAACCGTCACTGCAAATCCAGCCGCGGGCGTATCCGCCAATAGCGGCGCGGGAACCTACGTTTACGGAACGAACACAACCGTCACCTGGACGGTAGCCGCAGGTTATCAGATGACCAGCGTAACGGATAACACCGTTACGGTGCCCGTTTCTTCCTATACAGGAAACAGCTATACCCTCAGTGGCATTGCGGCGGATCACAATATTGTGATCAACACCCAAAAGACACTCTATAACCTGACCTATAACGGCAACGGCGGAACGGTCGGCGGCAACGCAAGCTACAGCTCGACCAAGACGATGGGAACGAGCTTCAACGTTGACGGCAACACGTTTACGCGCGCCGGCTACTACTTCCTCGGCTGGAGCACAAGCACGGGTGCCACAACGGCGGATCCCGCGTATGCACCGGGTACCAGCGTTGTGATGCCGGGCAGCGACCTGACACTTTACGCCGTTTGGGCACCCAAGATGGCGTTGACTCTGACGGCGAATAGCTCGACTCAGAACTTCGACAACACGGAAAAGAGCGTCTCCGGGATTACGCCGAGTATACCCGGACTGACGATTGAAAACGCCGCGGCTTCCGCATCCGGAACCATTCCGGGCGTGTATGGAACCAGCTTTACCAATCAGGCAGGCCTAGTGATCAAGAGCGGCGGCGTGAACGTAACCGATCGCTATACGGTGACCTGGGCTGCCGGATCGCTGACGATCAATCCGCTTGTCACCTATCGCGCCAGCGCGGATGGTTCCCTGATCGGAACCGAATGGGTGGCTTATGGCACGGGCGACGCAACTTATAACGTCACGCCGCTCCAGAACATCAATGTCGGCAGCGAGAAGTATTACTGGCTCGGTACCTATAGCCCCGCTACCGCGAACGATCTGATCGCGAATACGACGATTTATGCTTCGTATTCCCTGAATAAAACGCTTGTCATCACGGCAGACAGCGCGACCTATACCTACGATGGAACGACGCGCTCTGTCACCACCGGCTCGGTCAACGTGTCCGGCGTGACGGTCACGGGTTATACCGTCTCCGGCAGCGGAACCAACGTAGGCACCTATACCACGAGCGTAACGCTGGGTACGGTCAAGATCATGAATGGCTCGACGGATGTGACGTATCAATATAACGTCTCTACCGTTGATGGACAATTGAAAATCACCCCGGCGACGACCACGGCAAACTCCGCGGGCTACACGGGCACGTACGACGGCACCCCGCACGGAATCACCGTGACCCCGACGGTCGCGGGCTCGACGGTCAAGTACAGCCTGACCAACAGCACGAACCCGGCGGAATACTCGTTCACGAACCCGACGGAGACAAACGCGACGACCGGAACCACGGTCTACTTCGTGGTCACGAACCCGAACTACAACCCGGTGTTCGGCAACGAGCAGATTGTAATCAATAAGAGAGTCGTGGCGCTGACCACGGCGACCGCGTCGAAGGAATACGACACGTTGCCGTTGACCGACGCGGCCTGGAGCTTCGACACCACGGGCAACCAAGGGTTCCTCGCGGGTCAGGGCTTCGCGACCTCCGCGACAACCGGCACGATCACCAACGTTGGCACGACGGACAACACGTTTGGCTACACGCTGAATGGTACGACCGCTGCCAGCAACTACACGATCAATGTCACGAAGGGCAAGCTGACAATCACGGCCTCCAACGACCTGAGCGTCTCGGCCACCGACGTGACGAAGAAATACGACGGCAGCGCTTACGGCGTCTCCGCTTCGGCGAACGTTCCCTCCGGAACCACGATTCGCTACAGCGAGACCTACAGCGCGAACCCGGCGAACTACACAATGGAGATCAGCCCGACAGCGACGCACGTCGATCAAAACAAAACGGTCTACTTCGTCGCGACCAACGCGAACTACGAACCCGCGTTTGGGCATGCGGACGTGACGATCACGCCGCGCACGATCACGCTGACGGCAGCAACGGAATCCAGAGCCTACAACGGCAGCGCACTGACAAATGCGACTGTCACTCCGACGGGAGATAGTTTCCTCTCAGGTGAAGGCTTCGCGACCCAGCCGACGGCTAACGGCACGATCACGGACGTCGGCACAGTCAAGAACAATGTCGTGGCGGGCACGCTCAACGCGAGCACGCAGCCGCATGACTACACCTTCACGCCAGTTGCGGGCGATCTCACGATCACGGCGCGCGCACTGACGGTACAGGCCGAGGACAAGCAGATTGCCTACCCGGCGAACCGCCCGGCGACGAGCGAACTCACCTACAGCATCGTGAGCGGAACAGTTTCCGGCGAGACGCCTGCCTTCGGCGGCGCACTTGGCTACGACGCGGCAAAACTACCCGCAAGCCAGCCGTACACGCCGGGCACCTACGCTGACGCAATCGTCGGCGGCACGCTTGCGCTCACGAACTCCGGCGACTTCAAAGCCTCCAACTACGCGCTGACGGTTCTGCCTGCTGACCTGAAAGTGATCAACGGTGGATTCACGGTCGACCTCACCGGCGGCAGCTGGACGTACAACGGCAACCCGCACACGACGGGCCTCACCGGCACGAACTCCGGCGACACAGTCGAATACTTCATCCCGAACGGCTCCGGCGGTTGGACCAGCGTTGGCCCGACGCCTCCTAGCGTGACGAACGTTGCTGACGGCCCGCTCACGGTCAAGGTTGTCGTCAACCGCCCGGGTTACGATCCGGCGGAAGACACGACGACGATTGCGATCACCCCGGCGACGACCACGGCGAACTCCGCGGGCTACACGGGCACCTACGACGGCACCCCGCACGGAATCACCGTGACCCCGA
>JBDKRF010000432.1:0-2079 GCA_039683525.1 Clostridiaceae bacterium | reverse complement strand
AGTACGCTTCTGGAACTTGTGACCGTCGTGTTCTTTGTGATCGGCTCGTTCAACTTTGCGCTACATCACGCGGTGCTCTCCGGCAATACCAGAGAGATTCGCAAGAACATCGAGACCGTCACGTTTACGGTGACGCTCACCCTCACCGTGCTGCTCTGCACGCTGGGATTGATGAAGAACAACGTCTATCCGGACGCGGTAGCCATGTTCCGCAAGGGCTTTTATCAGCTGATTTCGGGACACACCACGACGGGATTCATGACGGTCTACGCCAAACAATTCTACTATGAGTGGGGCGATATCGCGCTCTTTGCGATCACGATCGCCATGATGTTCGGCGGCAGCGCGAGCTCGACCGCGGGCGGCTTCAAGGGCATGCGAACGGGCATCCTCTTCACCGCGCTCAAAGGCGAGGTGCGGCGTATGGTGTTGCCGGAATCGCGCGTCAAAGAACAGAAGTATCACCACATCCGCGACATCGTGCTGACGGATTCGGTCGTGAAAAGCGCAGCATTGATCGTGATTCTCTATGTCGCGACGTTCTCCATCGGTACGCTCGCGGGCGTACTCGCGGGGTTCCCGCTGAGCATGGCGGCGTTTGAGTCTGCGTCCGCAACCGGGAACGTCGGCCTTTCCATTGGGGTCACGACCGCAGCAATGCCAGCCTTCCTGAAGGTGGTCTATATCGTGATCATGTGGCTTGCGCGGTTGGAGTTCCTGTCGGTATTTGCGCTCATCTCCTACATCATTCGAAAGGCGGCGCAGGTATGCACCAAAAAACCATACTCTTTATAATTGCACTGCTGCTCCTGTTTGCGCCCGCCGTGGCGATGGCGGACGCTAGCGCAGTAAGCAGCAACGATTTGATCGACCACGCGAAGGACTATGACAATCAAACGGTTGTATACGAAGGCGAAGTGTTGGGCGACATCCTCTATCGCGGGGATTTCGCGTGGCTCGCGGTGTATGACGGCAGCAACACCATCGGCGTCTACGTCACCCGCGCGCAGGCGGAAGAGATTGCATTTGTCGGCGGTTACGGCGTACGCGGCGATAACATCCGCATCGAGGGCGTCTTCCACCGCGCCTGCGCGGAACACGGCGGCGACCTTGATATCCATGCGGACACGCTCAAGGTGCTCTCCACCGGAGCACGCGTATCGATGCCCGTTTCGCGGCTGATGATGATCCTCGCTATCGCTCTGCCGCTTCCTGCCGCGGGGCTCTTGTTCCTCGTCTACAAAAGGCGCGCGGCAACACGCAACGGCGCGCGAAAAACACTCACCCGAGCAGTCGAAAAGTGATATGCTATGTTTAGCATTCAATCTCTGATTCGGCAGGAGGCACCGTGCGTGAGCGTTGAACCCGCCCCACTTGAAGAACATGTGCTCGTGTGCATTTCACCCTCACCCAACAATGCTCGTGTGATCGAGGCGGGTGCGGTGATTGCACGCGCTTTTTCGGCAAAATTCACGGCGCTCTATGTGGAGCTGCCGGCAAACGCAGCCCTGGGCGCGGATCAAGTGCGCCAGTTGGAGAGCAACCTGGGCGCCGCCGAAAAGGCAGGCGCAGAGATTGCAATCTCCTATGGCGCGAATATTCCGCTTCAGATTGCGGAGTTTTCAAAGACCGCGCGCGTAACAAAGATCGTACTTGGGCGCGCCGTCGCAGGCGGATTGTTTCGCCGCAGTCGTGACGCCGTCGTTCAGCTTGCAAAGCTCCTGCCGCATGTCGAGCTGTTTTTGATACCGGAGGAGGCTGGCAAGCGCTCGCGCGTGCCGCGTGTATCCATCCGCGGGTTCAACCTTCGCTCGTTTGCCATCGAGTTTGCGATCCTCACGGCGGCAACGCTGCTGGGGCTCTTACTGCGCGCGTTGGGCTTTTCGGAAGCGAGCATCATGACGCTGTATATCCTCGCGGTGTTGCTCACCGCATTCTGGACAGATGGCGTATTTTACGGGCTGCTCTCCTCGGTGCTGAGCGTGCTGACCTTCAACTACTTCTTTACCGAGCCGCGCTTTACACTGCTTGCCTACGATCCTAGTTATCCGCTGACCTTTGTCGTGATGCTGGCTGCGT
>JBDKRF010000431.1:0-24154 GCA_039683525.1 Clostridiaceae bacterium | reverse complement strand
CTTTTCTTCCGTCTCACCTGCGAGCAGGCGCCGCGTCGCATCGGCCAGAAACGGCACCGCAAAGCGAACGCCCGGCAAATTGCGCCCCGTGACCGAGAGATCGCGCGGTTGACCCGCGCCGCCGCAGAGCACCACTGCGTCGAATTTGTCCAGCTCAGAGACGGGCATGTCTTTTCCGACATCCGTATTGCAAACAAACGTGATGCCTTCCTGTTTGAGGATTTCCACGCGTTGGCGCACGCGCTCCTTGGGCAGCTTCATGTTCGGAATGCCGAACATCAAAAGCCCGCCCGGCTCCTCCGACTTTTCAAACACCGTCACGGAAACGCCGCTCTGGTTGAGGATGTGTGCGCAAGTGAGCCCCGCAGGGCCGGATCCGATGACGGCGACGCTCTTGCCCACGCGCTCCTTCGGCGGCCTCGGTACGACCCAGCCTTTTTCCCAGGCCATATCGCTTAAAAAACGCTCTACCTCGCGAATCGCGACAGGCTCGCCGTTCATGCCGCAGGTGCAGGCGCCTTCGCACAGCGCGGGGCACACGCGGGAGGTGCACTCGTGCAGCAGATTGGTCTTTTCGAGCCTTCGATACGCCTCTTTAAAGTGTCCCTTAAACGTGAGGTGGTTCCATTCGGGAACCAGGTTTCCGAGTGTGCAGCCGGAGCCGATGCCGCGCCAACTCACGCCCGCGTGGCAAAACGGAACGCCGCAGTTCATGCATCGCGCCGCCTGCTCTTCTATCTGCTCCGCGGTTTGCGCTGGGTGAAACGCATCCCAGTTTTGAATGCGTTCCTGTGCGCAGAGTTCCTCCGCTGTCTTTCGATCATATTCTAAAAAACCGGTCAGTTTTCCCATTCTCTTTTATCTCCTTCCGCTCGACTCAGCCGCATGTCTCGATCGATTGCCTTACAGCTTCCAGTCGGACGAGTCCGGTTTGCCGCGCAGGGCTTCTTTGGCGGCCTCCAGCGTCTTGCCCGTCTTGAGCAGGAATGCACGCTCCAGCATCTCGTCGCCTTCCAAGCCCTCGCGCTCGGCTACATCGATGGCGTCCAGCATCTCGCGGTAGTCGTGCGGCAGCACCTTGACAAACTTCGCGTGCGTCGTCGGCCATTTCTCCAGAATGCGCGTGGCAATCTTGGAGCCGGTGTATTTCACGTGGTTCGTCAGGTGCTTGTGCAGCATGACAAGGTCCAGCGCGTCGAGTTCATAGAGTGCAACGAGCTTGCGGTTCACCATGCGCGAGAGATTGCCGTCGTCCAGCACATACGCGATGCCGCCGCTCATGCCGCTGGCAAAGTTTCTGCCGACGGGGCCAAGGATGACCGCAGTTCCGCCGGTCATGTATTCGCAGCCATGGTCGCCAACGCCTTCGCAGACCGCGAGCGCGCCGCTGTTGCGCACGCAGAAGCGCTCGCCTGCGCGTCCCGCCAGATACAGTTCGCCATCCGTCGCGCCAAAGAGCGCCACGTTACCGGTGAGCAGGTTATCCTTGCTGGACCAGCCGGCGTCCTCCGGCGCTTTCACGATGATTCTCGCGCCGCAAAGTCCCTTGCCGAGGTAGTCGTTTGTGTCGCCTTCGATGGTCAGCTCAATACCCGCGGTTGCAAACGCGCCAAAGCTCTGCCCCGCCGTGCCGTTGAACTGGAAGCGCACGCGCCCATCCGGGAGCCTGCCGTATTCCTTGCTGATAAACGCGGAAACGCGGGTCGCAACCGCGCGCTCGGTGTTGCGGATCGGGCGCTTGACCAGTGCATCGCCCTGCTCGACAAGCGAGCGAACCATGTCGTGGAAGAGGCGGTTGTGGTCGTCCGTCGCGGGCTTGAGGTCGCGCCAGGGCAGCGGTTGATCGCCGGGGATCAACTCACTCAGGTCGACGCCGTCCGTCTTGGGCGACTGCTTCACCTGCGCCAGATGCCCCGCCATACCGACCATCTTGTCGATCGTCTGGAAGCCAAGCTCCGCCATCATTTCGCGCAGGTTCTGCGCGAGGAAGCGCATCAGGTTGATGACATATTCGGGTTTTCCCGTAAAGCGCGCGCGCAACGCGGGGTTTTGCGTCGCCACGCCGACCGGGCAGGTATCGAGATTGCATACGCGCATCATCACGCAGCCGATGGAGACCAGCGGCAGCGTCGCAAAGCCAAACTCCTCCGCGCCGAGCAGCGCCGCGATGGCGATGTCTCGTCCGGTCATAAGTTTGCCGTCCGTCTCAACGCGTACTCTGCCGCGAAGCCCGTTGGCAATCAGCGTCTGGTGCGTCTCGGCAAGGCCAAGCTCCCACGGAAGTCCCGCGTGCTGAATGCTCGTGCGGGGGCTAGCTCCCGTGCCGCCATCGTAGCCGGAGATGAGGATCACATCCGCGCCGCCCTTGGCAACGCCCGCGGCAACCGTGCCAACGCCCGCCTCAGAGACGAGCTTGACGTTGATGCGCGCGTCTGGGTTTGCGTTCTTGAGGTCGAAGATCAGCTGCGCCAAATCCTCGATCGAGTAGATATCGTGGTGCGGAGGCGGCGAAATGAGTCCGACGCCGGGAGTTGAGTGCCTTGTGCGCGCGACGCTAGGGTAAACCTTGCCCGCGGGCAGCTGGCCACCCTCGCCGGGCTTTGCGCCCTGCGCCATCTTGATCTGAATCTCTTTGGCGGAGGCAAGATACGGCCCCGTCACACCGAATCGTCCGGAGGCGATCTGCTTGATCGCGCTGTTGCGGTCGGTAAAGAGTCGCTCTGCCGCCTCGCCGCCCTCGCCGGAGTTGCTCTTGCCACCGAGTTGGTTCATCGCGAGTGCGATGCACTCGTGCGCTTCCTTGCTGATGGAGCCATAGCTCATGGCGCCCGTCTTAAAGCGGCGGACGATCTTCTCCACCGGCTCGACTTCCTCGATGGGAATCGGCTGGCATTTCGTAAAGCCAAGAAGATTGCGCAGCGATACAGGTGCGTCGCCTTCCATGTGCTTAATGTACTCTTTAAACAGGGCGTAATCCCCCGTACGCACAGCGGTCTGTAACAGGTGGATCGTCTGCGGATTGTAGAGGTGGTGTTCGCCGTCCTTCTTGTACTGAAATCTGCCGCCGGAGGGCAGCTCGTTGATCGAAGCATCGAGCACCTCTTTGTGGTGGCGCAGAATCTCGCGCTCCAGATCCTCAAGAGACATGCCGCCGACGCGGGTCACCGTGCCGGTAAAGAATCGGTCGACCAGCTCCTGCGAAAGTCCCAGCGCCTCAAAGATCTGCGCGTTGTGGTAGCCGTCCACACAGGAGATGCCCATCTTGCTCATCACTTTGAGGATGCCGTGATCGTAGCCGTGGTAGACGTGCTCCATTGCCTCTTCCAGCATAACGCCCTCGAGATGCCCTTCGTCGTAGAGCGCTTCCACCGCCTCGTTGACACCGCGCAGGTGGATGCCCTTCGCGCCGTAGCCCACGAGGCAGGCGACGTGGTGCACCTCTCTGGGTTCGTAGCTGTCCACGATCAGCGAGCAGCCGCCGCGAAGTCCCTTGCGAATCAGGTGGTGATGTACGCCAGCTGTTGCCAGCAGTGAAGGAATCGGAATCAGCGTCTCGCTCGCCTTGCGATCAGTGAGCACAAGGATCGAATCCCCACGCTTGATTGCCTGCTCTGCCGCAGCAAACAGCGTATCAAGTCCTGCTTCCAGGCCCAGAACGGGATCAAACACCATGTCCAGCTGCGCCGCGCCAAAGCCGGGGATGCCGGAGAGTAGGTGCTCCAAGTTCGCCGTCTGCAAAATGGGCGACGACATATGAATCTTGCGGCAGTTATCCGGCTGATCCAGCGTGGGATCGCCGTTCGGGCCGAGGAATACATCCATACCGACCACGCATTCTTCCTGAATCGCGTCGATCGGCGGGTTGGTGACCTGCGCAAAGAGCTGCTTAAAGTAGTGGAACAGCGGCTGCGGGCGCTCGGACAGCACCGCAATTGGCGCGTCGTAGCCCATGGAGCCGACCGGATCAAGGCCGGTCTGAGCGATGGGCAGCACGGTCAGCATGCGATCTTCATACGTCCAGCCGAAGATGTTTTGCAGTTTGGTCGGGTTCTTGCCCGGTGCACTCTGGCGTTCATAGTGCGCTTCGTCCAACTCGATGACCTGTTGCTTGAGCCATTGCTTCCACGGGCCGTCGAGATAACGATCTTTGATCGCCTGATCTTCCAGCAGTTCACCGGTCTCGGTGTCGAGTAGCAACATCTGATTCGGGCCAAGGCGTCCGCGACGCACGACATCCGCGGGCGCAATATCCACCACGCCGCTTTCAGAAGCGAGCACGAGAATATCATCTTTCGTGAGAATCCAGCGCGCAGGACGCAGCCCGTTTCGATCCAAAACCGCGCCAACCTGCCGACCATCGGTAAAGCACATCGCGGCGGGGCCGTCCCACGGCGTCATGAGGCACGCGGCGTAGCGGAAAAACTCACGCTGGTTTTCGTCCATCGTCGGGTCTTTCGACCACGGGCCGGGCATCATCATAAACAACGCCTGCGGAAGCGATCTGCCCGCGACGACGAGGAACTCTAAGAGGTTATCAAACTTGGTGGAGTCGCTGCCGTCCGTGTCGAGAATCGGAAGGATATCGGCGAAGCGCTTTTTAAGCCTGCCGCCGTCCATCGCAGCAGCCGCCGCGAGAACCGCGTGTTCGCAGCCCTTGAGCGTGTTGATCTCTCCGTTGTGCGCGACCATGCGAAACGGCTGCGCGCGCTCCCAGTTCGGGAATGTGTTGGTGGAGTAGCGGGAGTGTACCAGCGCGATGCCGGAGACAAAGTCCTCATCGAGCAGGTCGGGATAAAAGTCCGAAACCTGCCAAGCCTGCATCATGCCCTTGTAGACGACGGTCTTAGCAGAAAGGCTCGGCACATAAACGTCTCTGCCCTGCTCCTTCATCGCCTTTTCGATTCGCTTTCTCAACACAAAGAGGCGAACATCCGCGGGTAGTTCGTCCGCCTTCCAGGTTAAAAACAGCTGTTTGACGCTTGGTACACTTGCCCACGCGCCATAGCCGCAGGCATGCAGATTCGTCGGCACTGTTCGCCAGCCGATGCAGGTAAACGCCTCTTCCTTGGCAATCGCTTCAATCTCGGACTGTGCCAGATGGCAGATATCTGCCTCCAGCGGTAAGAAGAACATACCGACGGCGTATTCGCCTTCCTGCGGGAGTGAAAGCTCCGGTTGCTTGCGAAAGAACGCGTCCGGCAACTGCAAAAGCACGCCCGCGCCATCGCCGGTGTCGGGATCGGACCCCGTTCCGCCGCGATGCGCCAGGCGTACCAAAATTTCCAGTGCGTCTGTGATAATCGCGTGCGATCGCAACCCGTTTTTATGCGCAATGAACCCGGTTCCACAGGCGTCATGCTCAAACTCCGGTCGCCAGAGCGTGGCTTTCTTCATCGCCCGCCCTGTTTGCCCCGCACGCTTGGTATTCGGCGCAACCGCCGAATCAGAATTCTCGTTGCATTGCTGTCGAACTTGCTGTTGGTTGTTTTGCTGTTGCTGCTGATTCATGTTCCACCCTGCCGGATCATTTGGCCTCCCTGGCCGTTCCCCAATCCGTTTCTCCCCTGCGTATTTTTTGTCGCCCTGTTCAGGCATTGTAGGCAAATGTCTTTGTCCCCGATTGCCGTCCTGCATATTTCTTGCATATTTTGCACTTTTTGCAGCTTTTCCTGCGTTTCGATTCTTTCGCAAATGACTTTTTTCAAGAAAAGCGTCCGAAGGCTCCGCGCCCTACCCATAGATAGGAGACAGCGGACTTCGGAACGCCATTGTTCCTGTAAAAAAGTGCAAGATGTTATGATCCATCTTGCAAAGTTTTATATATTATATCATTTGATGTTGGATTTGCAATCTAAATAATATATTTTTCACACAAAAAAATTACTGATTTATTAGCCGCATTTGCTCCGTACAAAAAACCGCCGTTTCAGGCCGTTTTAGCGTGTCAGAAGCTCATAGCACTCCGGTCTGCGGTCGCGGAATACGCTCCAGTTGCGCCGCTCCTGTCGAATCTTGTCGAAGTCATAGCGGCTCGTCAGCACGCATTCGCTCACGCGATCCGCGCTTGAAACGATCTCTCCCGTCTCGTCGGTCAAAAACGAGCTGCCGTAGAACGCGAGCGCGCTCGTTTGCCCGCCGTTTTCCGCCGAGGGCTCAACTCGCTCTTCGCCCACGCGGTTTGCGGCGGCGACGGGGATCACGTTTGCGGCGGAGTGCCCCTGCATCGTCCTGCGCCAGTGTGGCATGCTATCGGTGAGGAGAATCGGCTCGGAACCGATCGCGGTCGGGTACAGGAGGATGTCCGCGCCCAACAGCGCCATCGCCCGCGCGGCCTCCGGGAACCACTGATCCCAGCAGATGCCGCAGCCTACCTTGCCATAGCGCGTCTCAAACACGCGAAAGCCCGTGTTACCGGGTGTAAAATAGAATTTCTCCTGATAATAATGATCGTCGGGTATGTGTGTCTTGCGATAGACACCAAGCAGGTGGCCATCCGCATCGATCATCGCGACAGAGTTATACTGGCTGTTGCCATCACGCTCGTAAAAGCTCACGGGAATCACAACCGACAGCTCTTTTGCCACCGCCATCATCCGCGCGACCGCCGGATTCTCCGAAGCGGGCTGCGCGAAGTCGAGGAAATCATACCGGCGCTCCTGACAAAAGTATGGGCGCTCAAACAACTCCGGCAGGAGCACGATCTGCGCACCCTGCCCCGCCGCCTCGCGCACCAGCGTTTCCGCGTGCGCGATGTTTTCGGCAGGAAGAGCCGTCATCTTCATTTGAACCGCCGCAACTGTGATCTCGCTCATTTTCGTACTCCTTTCGGTATCTGCTGCGTTACGCAGTGGATGTTGCCGCCGCCGAGCAGAATCTCCCGCGAATCGATCGGCACAATTCTGCGATCCGGACAAAGCGCGTGCATGATTTCAACCGCACGTGCGTCGGAAGCGGCATTCTCGCCGCCGAACTGCGGCAGGAGAACTGCATCATTGGTGAAGTAAAAATTCACATAGCTCGCGGCGAGCCGTTCGCCTATCGTCCGCGTTTCCTCGCCGATATCGTGCGGCAGGTTCACCATGTCCTCTTCCGTCACGCAGACGGAATGGTCGGGAACCGGCAGTTTGTGGATCGTGAGCTTGCGCCCGCGCGCATCGGTTTCCTGCATCAGATACACATAATCTGCGCGGCTCATCTCGTACTGCGGGTCAAGCTCGTCGTCCGTCCACGCCAGCACAACCTCGCCGGGACGGATGAATGCGCAGACGTTGTCCACGTGCTCGTTGGTCTCGTCGTTGTAGATGCCGCGCGGCAGCCAGAGAACCTTCTCTGCGCCGAGATAGTCTTTCAGCTTTTGCTCGATCTGCGCTTTGCTGAGATTCGGGTTTCTGCCCGCGCTGAGCAGGCAAGCTTCCGTGACCAGCAGCGTACCTTCGCCGTCGGAGCAGATAGCGCCGCCCTCCAGCACGAAGGCTCCCGCGTCGTAGCAGGCGGCGTTGATCGCGCGGCAGAACGCTTGCGCCGCCGCGTCGTCGTTCGCGTAGTCGTCGTAGAGACCATCAACCGCTCCGCCCCACGCGTTGAAGCGCCAGTTGATGCCGCGCACTTCGGTACCGTTCGTGACGAACGTTGGCCCGATGTCCCGCGCCCACGAATCGTCAGTCTTGATCTCGAGGATCGTCGCGTACTCACCCGCCTGCGCGCGTGCTTCATATATATGCGCGGAGCCCGCGAGCAGATAGACGCGCTCGCTCTTATTGGCTTCCCGCATGATATCGCAAAACGCCCGCTGCGCCGCCGAAGGATCGATGCCCCAGCTGCCGGAACGCACGGGCCAGACGAGCAGCACGCCGTCCTGCGGCGCGAACTCTGCGGGCATATGAAATCCGTCGGCAACTGGCAGAGTTTTTAGCATTTCAAGATAATCTCCCTTTGAAATCATCATACGAAAACGTCTTGACGAGTTCGCAATCCCCGTCTTCGCGTTCCAGCGCGATGGCGGGCAGCGGCACGCCGTTAAACGTGTTGGTCTTGACCATGCTGTAGATCGCCATGTCGCCGAACGTCAGCCGTTCCCCGATCTCAGGCATACGCTCAAAGCTGTAGTCACCGATCACATCTCCCGCGAGGCAAGTCCGCGCGGCAAGACGGCAGGTGACCCCTTTCTCGTTCGGCTCGCCCGCGTTTTCAAGCGGCGGACGATACGGCATCTCCAGCACGTCCGGCATGTGGCAGGCTGCGGATGCGTCAAGGATCAAAATCGGCATGCCGTTTTGGACGATGTCCAGCACGGTGGTGTCCAGCCAGCCCGCGTGGAGCGCTATCGCCTCACCCGGTTCGAGATAGATCGTCAGATTTGGATATTTCGCGCGGATATAGTAAAGAATCTCATCCAGCGCGTAGATGTCATAATCCGCGCGCGTGATGTGGTGTCCGCCGCCGAGGTTGAGCCACTTCATCTGCGGCAGATATGCGCCGAAGTTATGCTCAAACGCCTCAAACGTCCGCACCAAATCGTCGCTGTTCTGCTCGCAGAGCGTGTGAAAATGCAACCCCTCCACGCCGTCCAGCAAGTCGGGGCGGAAGTTTGCCTTTGTCACACCCAGTCGCGAAAACGGCGCGCAGGGATCGTAGATGGCGTGTCCCTCTTGCGTACTGCACTCCGGATTCACGCGAATGCCGCAGCTCACGCCCGCTTTTTCGCATGTTGCGCGATGCTGTTCCAGCTGCGAAAACGAGTTGAACACTACGTGATCGCAGATGGTGACAAGCTCCTGCATCTCATCCGGCGTATAGGCGGGCGAAAACACGTGGTTCTCACCGCCCATGTGTTCGTGCGCAAGGCGCGCTTCGTAAAGCCCGCTCGCGCACGCGCCGGAGAGATACCCGGCAATCAGCGGATACACGCGGTGCATCGAAAACGCTTTTTGCGCGAGCAGGATTCTGGCTCCCGTGCGCTTCTGCACGCCCGCAAGAATCTCTAAGTTTTGCCGGAGCTTCGCTTCGCTCACAACGAAGCACGGCGTCGGCAGATCGTTTCGTTTCACCTTGAATTACTCCACCGTCTCGGGATTTTCCACCACGACCCACGGCAGACCCCATTTGTTGAGCATGTCCATATAGGGATCGGGATCGAACTCGTCCGTCGTAAACACGCCGGGTTTGCGCCAGCTGCCGTCAAGCACCAGCGCGGTGCCGATCATCGCCGGAACACCGGTGGTGTAACTGATCGCCTGACTGCCGAGCTCGCGGTAGCATTCCTCATGATCGCAAACGTTATAGATGAAGATCGTCTTTGGTTTGCCGTCTTTTACGCCGGAGATCACGCAGCCGATGTTCGTCTTGCCCTTGGTGCGCGGCCCCAGCGAAGCGGGATCGGGCAGCAGCGCCTTGAGGAACTGAATCGGTACGATCTTATTTCCCTGAAAATCGATCGGCGTGGTAGAGAGCATGCCCACGTTCTCCAGGCACTTCATGTGGGTAAGATAGCTCTGCCCGAAGGTCATGAAGAAGCGGATGCGCTTGATTTCGGGGAAATGCTTGCCCAGCGCCTCGATCTCCTCGTGGTGCAGCAGGTACATGTCCTTTTTGCCGACCTGCGGGAAGTCGTACTCGCGTTTGATGCTCATCGCGGGAATTTCGATCCACTTGCCGTCTTCCCAGTAGCTGCCGGGCGCGGAGACTTCGCGGAGGTTGATCTCCGGGTTAAAATTCGTCGCAAACGCGTAGCCGTGGTCGCCGCCGTTGCAGTCGAGGATGTCCACGGTGTCGATGCGGTCGAAATAGTGCTTTTTCGCGTAGGAGACGTATACGCTGGTCACGCCCGGGTCAAAGCCAGTGCCGAGCAGCGCGGTGAGACCCGCTTGCTCAAACTTCTCGGCATACGCCCATTGCCAGCTGTAGTCAAACAGGGCGGAGAAACCCTCTTCCTCGACGCGCTTGTCGTAGACCTTGCGCCAGGCGGGGTCTTCCGTGTTCTCCGGCTCGAAGTTCGCGGTGTCGATATAGTGTACGCCGCAGGCTAGGCACGCTTCCATGATGGTCAGATCTTGATACGGAAGCGCCACGTTGAGCACCGCGTACGGCTGCACGCGGCGGATGAGCGCGACCACTTCGTCCACATTGTCCGCGTCCACCTTGGCGGTGGAGAGCACGGTCGCGGTCTTGCCCTTGAGCTGCGCCACCAACGCGTCGCACTTTTCGACCGTGCGGCTCGCGAGCACAAGCTCCGGGAACATCTCGCTGTTTTGGCAGCATTTCGTAATGGCGACGGCGGCAACGCCTCCGCAGCCGATGACAAGCAATTTCCGGTTCATGAATTTTCTTCCTCCTCTAATAAGTCTTCTACGTATCGCGGCAGCATAAACGCGCCGACGTGCAGGTTTGCGGTATAGTACCAGGTCTTGATCCCGCGGTCTTCCCAGCGCTTCTTGTCGAAGTGCTCCAGCGGGTGATACTTCTTGGACGCGAACCCGAAGAGCCAGTAGCCCGCGGGACACGTCGGAATATGCGCCTGATAGACGCGGCTCACCGGGAAACTCCGGTAGGCTTTTTTATGCATCGCGCGGCAGGGGTCTTCATCCTCGTCAAAGAACGGGCTGCCGTGCTGATAGACCATGATGCCGTCCTCGTGCAGTGCCTTGTAGCAGCTGCCGTAAAACTCCTTCGTAAAGAGCCCCGCGGTATGGCCAAGCGGATCGGTCGCGTCGTTGATGATCAGGTCGTATTCGTCCATACGGGAGCGCAAAAACCGCAATCCATCCTGATAAAACACCTTCACGCGCGGATCGTCGAGACCGCAGGCGTTCGCGGGAAAGAACTTGCGGCAGACATCGACAAAGAGCTTGTCCTGCTCCACCACGTCGATGGACTCGATCTCCTCATAGTGGGTCAGCTCGCGCGCAACCCCGCCGTCTCCGCCGCCGATGACCAGCACGCGTTTGACGTTCGGATGCACCGCCATCGGCACATGCACAATCATCTCATCGTAGGTAAACTCGTCCTTTTCCGAGAAGATTACACTGCCGTCAGAGGCGAGAAAGCGCCCAAACTCCGGGGATTCAAACACGTCGATGCGCTGAAAGTCGCTTTCGCCGGAAAAGAGCTGCTTTTCCACGCGAATCGAGAGTTGCACATTCTGCGTGTGCATGTCGTTAAACCAAAATTCCACGAGTCATACCCCCTTCTTCAATACATTCAGGTACGCGATGTCCGGGTCTTCCGGGCCTTGCATGCTGCTGCCCTTCGCCAGCGCGTAGAGCGTGTACTCCACGATCTCTTTGGTGATGACCTCGCCGGGCGCTAAAATCGGAATTCCCGGCGGGTAGCACATCACAAACTCGCTGCAGATTCTGCCGACCGTCTCGCGGATGGGTAGAGACTCCTTTTCCGCGTAAAACGCGGCCTGCGGTGTTGCCGCCACGATAGGAGAGATGTATTCCGCGAGGAACGTCTCGCTCGGCGCTTTCGAGTAGAGGCGCTTGATGTCCGCCAGCGCGCCGACGAGCCGCTCGATATCTTGCAAACGGTCTCCGATCGAGATATAGGCGAGGATGTTGCTGATGTCTCCGAACTCGATCTGGATATCGTACTCATCCCGCAGTAAATCGTACACCTCGATGCCCGCAAGTCCGATATCCCGCGTGTAGATCGAAAGCTTGGTCACGTCAAAGTCAAACACGCTGTTGCCGTTGACGAGCTCGCGCCCGTAGGCGTAGTAGCCGCCGACCTCGTTGATTTCCTCGCGCGCGTACTGCGCCATCTGCGCCACTTTTTCAAACGATTTTTCCCCGCGAAGCGCGAGGTTTCTGCGGGAGATATCAAGGCTACTCATCAAGAGATACGACGCGCTCGTAGTTTGGGTCAGGTTGATGATCTTATCCACATAGCGCGGGTTCACATCGGGGCCAAGCAGTAAAAGCGAGCTCTGCGTCAGGCTTCCGCCGGACTTATGCATCGAAACCGCCGACATATCGGCACCCGCGGACATCGCGTCCAGCGGAAGGTTGTCATTGAAATAGAGATGCGTGCCGTGCGCCTCGTCCACCAGCGCTTTCATGCCGTTGGCATGCGCAAGCTCCACGATCGCCTTGAGGTTGGAGCAAACGCCGTAATACGTCGGATTGTTGACGAGCACTGCCACCGCATCCGGGTTTTCCGATATCGCGCGGCGCACATCATCCATCTCCATGCCCAGCGGAATGCCGAGGCGCGGCTCCACGCGCGGGTCGATGTAAACGGGCACCGCGCCGCAGAGCACCAGCGCGTTGATCGCGCTTTTGTGCACGTTTCGCGGAAGGATGATCTTGTCACCCGCTTTGCAGACGGAGAGGATCATGCTCTGCACGCTGGATGTCGTGCCGCCAACCATCAAAAATGCATGTGCGGCTCCAAACGCGTCAGCCGCGAGCTCCTCCGCGTGCTTGATCACTGAGACCGGGTGGCAGAGGTTATCCAGCGGTTTCATGGAGTTGACGTCGATGCCGACGCACTTTTCGCCCAATAGCTCCACCAGCTCGGGGTTGCCGCGCCCTCGTTTATGTCCCGGCACGTCAAAAGGAACGACCCGCTGCTTTCGAAAGCGGTTTAACGCCTCATAGATCGGCGCTTGTTTCTGCTCATTGAGATTCATCCTCGCCCCTTCCGTCGGCTCCTCCCGCATATCCGCAAACAAAAAAACAAGCGGCATACACGGATACCACTTGTTTGTCTCTGGTTGCTGTTCCGTTTTCCGGCGTGTCTGCATTTCGGACACGATTGGGATAGAACGATAGCCTCGACCGTTTCATCAGAGTGTTGGTAAGCATGGGATGCCGTCGCTACTCTTATTGACCGTTTCACAAGTGGTGTGCTTTTGCACTGGTTATGAAGTAACCAACTTATAAAATTTGAGTCTTCAAACTCAATCAATAATGTGACGCTCTACGTCACGCGCGGCGGCGGCCAGCCCTGTCCGATGGGCATTTTTACTCGGCCAAGTATGCGCAAATGTGTCTTCTTGTTTTGCGCTTACTTATCTTAACATAACCTTACGGAATGTCAATTAAAACTTACTTGATGTTTTTCCTTTTTCAGTTTCGGTATTTCTTATTCTCACTCTCATTTTTTATAAAAAAGTGTTTTCGGTTTATCCACGCAAAACCGTCAACTTCAGCTCCTGCGGCTCAAAGCGCGCGGACTCCACCGTAATCAGAATTTCGCCTGTGCCGGTGGTCTTGACCCAGAATGCGGTCGATCCGCCCATGAGCTGCAATAGCTCCGGCCCGATGCGTTCGCCCGCACCGCTTACGGTGACCCGCGCCACCTCGGCGGAGTACGGCAGTACGTCGCCAAACTGATCGAGGTGCTCGATCACCACGCGGCAGACATCGTAGGTGTCGCCTTCCACGAGAGTAGTCGTGTCGGAAGTCACGCGAAGGTTCGCGCTCACCGAAGCCCCGCGCACCGCCTGCGCCGCAAGCTTACCCGCGCGGTATCCTTCAAACACAAACTCGGTCGATTCCGAACCCCAGCCAGCCACATACTTCATATACAGATTGACGGCGTCGTCATAAGTGAGCTTGAGCTTGAGCATGCTGTATCCCATCACGAGCTTGTATTTCAGCGGAAGCGACTTATCGCCATAGGTTGCGATTGCGGCAAAGATGCGCTTGATGCGATCCGCGTCCTCTTTGGCAAAGCCTTCGTTTTTCGCCATCAACTCGCCGATGAAGTCCGTGATCACGATCGGCGGATGCGGCAAGTTGGGAAACGTCTTTCGATCGGGGAAGCTTTCGCCAATGTATACGCCGTTTTTATAGAGGCGGACGGAATCACAGTTGGTCAAGACGTAGATGCGGCTCATGTCCGATCCCGACCGCTCGCCCTGGTTCATCGTGGAGGCGACATGCATCACGGCCTCGCCATCCTCTTGGGAACGGTAGGCGTATGCTGCAAACTTTGGCAGGCGGAACAGGTCGGTTACTCCGTGGTAGCAGATTTTATCCCCGCTGCCGAAATCCTTATGCGTGTTGTAGTCGCTCATGCACCAGCCGATCGCGCCTGAGATTTCGTCTGTGCCATAGGCGCTATTGAGCACGCGTAGGTGCCTCAGCGCATGCTCGACGCGCTTCTCCTCGCAGTCAAACTTCTTCGTCGGGTACATGTGCCCGTTATGCTCGGTTACGAGATAGGGAACGCTGGCTTTCGCGACCTCTTTGCGCGGCTTTAACGCGCGGTTTGCGCCGCTGTGGACGAAATCGTTGTAGGTGTAAACGTCCTCAAAGAAATGGCTGCCTTCAAAGTTTCGCACGCCACCCGTCTGCCGCGTTGCATCCAGCCGGTGCGCCAGCGCATTGGTCTCGCGGTAAAACGCATCGTCATCCTGCGACTCGTTGATGCGAACGCCCCAGAGCACGATGCTCGGGTGATTCCAGTCGCGCGTGATCATCTCCTCAAGCATGTGTACGGCGTTCTTCTTCCAAACGTCGTTTCCGATATGCTGCCAACCCGGGAACTCCTCAAACACAAGCAGTCCCAGCTCGTCGCAGCGGTTGAGGAAGTGAATCGATTGCGGGTAATGGCTTGTGCGGACGAGATTCACGCCAAACTCGCGCTTGAGCAGCTCCGCGTCCCGCTCCTGCGCGCGCTTCGGCATCGCGTAACCGACATAGGGAAAGCTCTGGTGGCGGTTTAATCCGCGAATCTTGACCCGTCTGCCATTAAGGAAGAATCCCTCCGGCGTAAAGCGCACCTCGCGAAAACCGATGCGGCAGGAAAACTCATCCGTTGATTTTTCTTCTCGCAGCAGAGAAATCGTGAGATCATATAAGTTTGGTTGCTCCAGCTCCCAGAGGTGAATATCTCCCGCGGCAAACGATACGGTGATTATCTGCTGTTTCTCTCCGCTGAGTTCGATGGTCTGCTTATGCTGGCCTGCGTCGCCTTCCGTGCCGGAAAGTGAAAGGCTCAACTCTGCCGCGCCGGAAGCACCAGAGAGATTGTCCAGATATACTTCCGCATCGACCTGCCAGCCGTTTCCTGCTTTCACGGTCTTTGCGTGCGCGTTTTGGATGTAGACCTCATCCGTCTCCTCCAGCCAGACCTCGCGGTAGATGCCGCCGTAGGTCAGGTAGTCGATCACGTAGCCAAACGGCGGAATATCGCTGCGCTCGGTTGCGTCCGCGACGACGGCGACTACATCGTCTCCGCCCGTGACGAGCCCGGTGAGTTCGCAGGTAAACGGCGTATATCCGCCGAGATGTTCCGCGATTTGCGCGCCGTTGAAAAACACTTTGGCCGCCGCCATGACGCCCTCGAAGTGCAAAAACTCGCGCCTGCCCGGCTGCGGAGACACGTGGATGTGCCTGCGGTAGCAACTGACGAGTTGGCTCTCCCGCTCGTCGAAGTTATTCAGCGGCAGCTCCCGGTTTGTGTGCGGAATGCGCACGGCGGCAAACGCGGATTCGTCCACCTTTGCCTGCTCCTGCCCTTCCACGTAACGCTCCACAAAAAGCCAACCGTCGTTGATGGATTGTTTCATGCGCATATGAAGATACTCCTGTTTCACAAAAGTTTAGCGTTATTTTTTGTTGTCTTGTTTACTTAATCTATAGAACGGACTCTATATCTATAGAACGGACTCTATCGACAATATAGCACGATTCAAGTATGCGATCAAACGGCAGATCGCGCAAAAGAGCGGATGAAATTCGCGTGAACCTGACATGTATTGGCATGTTCTCATGTTAAAATGATTGCAATCCAGATGAAATCAGGAGATACGTACATGAGTAAATATCAAGCGCTTTGGGAATACATTGGAACGCGGTCTGAGCCCTCTTTTCAGCTCACCTTCGAGGAGATCCGGCAGATCGCGGGGATCGAGATCGACCACTCGTTTCTCAACTACAAAAAGGAGCTGCCTGCGTTTGGCTATCAGGTCGGGAAGATCTCGCTCAAAGCGCAGACGGTACAGTTTCTAAAAATCGAACCCTGACGGAACAAATCATCTAAAAGCCCGCAGATGCGGGCTTTTTGTGTGCGCTGAACCTCAAATATGTGTGGATTGCCCACCGGCAGGCAGCGAAATCTCGCCGCAAAAGTTCGTGTACATCATGCTTCGCACTTCCCCTGGCGTGGTTGCGTGCGCAAGCACCCACATGAGCTTTGTCACCGCGCATTCGCTCGTCATATCGTAGGCTTGCAGAATGCCGAGTTCCAGCGCGAGCCTGCCCGTTTCATAAACGGTCGGATCGCTGGGCTCATAGCGACACTGCGTGGTTAAGAGCACCGCGACGTTTGCGTCCATCAACTTCTGGATGCCTTCGAGCAGATTGCGCCGCAGGCAATGCAACCCGCCGAGGCCAAAGCCCTCGATCACCACGCCGCGATATCCAAGCCGCGCGATATCGTCAAACACTTCCGGTCTGGTGCCCGGAATGAGCTTGAGCAAAAACACGTTCGGCTCGATCGCGTCGTCCAGCGCAGGTTTACCGTTCGGAGGTTCGGGCGGGTCGATCAGGCGAACGCGGCCGAGGCGGATTCTTCCGACCGCATCACGGTTGATGCTCTCAAACGCGTTCTGGCTCGTGGTGCGCACCTTTGCCACGCGACTACCGAGCATAATCTGACGATCAAATACGACGACAACGCCGGGGATTCCGCTCGCCGCCGTGATCATCGCGTCCCGAAGGTTCGCCTTTGCGTCCGTCTGCGGATGCCCGATGGGGAGCTGTGAGCCGGTGATGACCACGGGTTTGTCGACATTGCGCAGCATGAACGAAAGCATGCTCGCGGTGTACGCCATCGTATCCGTGCCATGGAGAATCACGATACCGTCGTAGTCCGGCAGGCAGTCGAATACCGCTTGCGCAATGAGCCGCCACTCTTCCGGCTGAATATTGGAACTGTCAAGGTTGAGGATCGTCTTCGTCTCAATTTTGCCGAGCTTTGCGGCGCTTGGTGCGTAGGCTAAGATATCGTCCGCGGACAGCGTGGGGATTAGTCCATCCTCCGTCTGCGTGCAGGCGATGGTGCCTCCGGTCGATAGGATCATCAGCTTTTTCATATTCGCTCCCATATAAAAAAGATCGATTCAAGCATGCCGTGCTATTCCGTTTTGGAATACCTTGGGCAAAATAAAAGTATCACAAGCAAGCACTCTTTGCCAGCAAAGCACAATAATATAACATCCTTCACCGGCTCAAGTTCGAGCCACGCGCGCGTTATCACTGTGCCGCAACAAATCACATCCGTTTTGTGTTTGTATTCGTCGTGTTTTCCTGTATAATATGTAATTGTAATTATTCATACTATTGATGCGCTATCGGCGTCACATCGCACACCCCGGCGTAACCAAAATCAAGCAAGGAGAAGCAAGATGGAACGAATCTGCATAGCGGCCGACAGCACCTTTGACATGACACTCGAAATGGTGCAGCAATACGGCATCGAAGTCAGCGCGTCCTATGTACGCATGGGCGATCAGGATTATCTGGACTATCCCGACCTCAAGCAGAGCGATCTGTTCGATTATTTTCGTAAAACGAAGAAGCTGCCCCAGACCGCAGCGGCGAACCCGAACGATTACGATACTTTGTTCAGGCATTGCCTCGAAAACCACGACGCGGTGGTCTTCATTGCCAAGAGTTCCGGCATGTCGAGCTGTTATGCAAACGCCGTTGCCGCGGCGAGCGATATGGAAAACGTCTATGTCATCGACTCGCTCTCCATCTCCAGCGGCAGCTCGCTGCTCGCGATGGAAGCGATGCGCATGAAGGACAGCATGTCCGCCAAGGAGTTGGTCGAGTATTTGATCACCTATCGCGACAAGATCATCGGCAGTTTCATCATCGAGACGCTGGAGTATCTCCACGAGGGCGGTCGCTGCTCCACGCTCGCGTATCTCGGCGCAAGCGCGCTGCAGATTCGCCAGAGCATCAACATTCGCGAGGGCAAGCTCGTCGTCGGCAAAAAGTATATGGGCACCTACAAGCGCGCACTCAAGGAGTTCATCGACACCACGCTTGCCCAACATGAGAATATGCGGCCAGAGGTTGTCATGATCTCCCACGCCATTCAGGACGAGGCGATGCTCAACGGCCTGATCGACCAGATCAAGGCGCTGAACTATTTTGAGCAGATCATACCGCTCTCCGTCTGCGCGGCGGTTGCCTGCCACGGCGGGCCGAATGCGTTCGGGCTGTTCTTTGTGCAGAAATAATCCGGATCAGAAGTACGGTTAGGAAATCGAACTTGAAGAAACACATTGTGCAAAAGTAATTAATATAGTAGATACGATTGGGAAATCGAACTTGAAGAAACACATTGTCAGAAAGCACAACGCGGGCAAGGGCTGCTTCGTCTGCGGCGTACAGAACCCCTTCGGGTTGCATACGGACTTTTACGAGCTGGAGGACGGCACCTTAGCGGCTCAAGTCACGCCGAGTGAGCACCACCAGAGCTATCCCGGCAGGCTGCATGGCGGCGTCAGCGCGGCGCTGCTGGACGAGACCATCGGCAGAGCGATCAATGTATCCGAGCCGGACACTTGGGCGGTCACCGTGGAGATCAACACCCGCTACAAAAAGCCCGTGCCGTATGGCGTGGAGCTCACCGTTACCGGCCGCGTGGTCGAAAACAACCGCCGCCTCTTCACGGGAGAGGGCGCAATCCTCCTGCCGGATGGTACCGTCGCCGTCACCGCCACCGCGAAATACATGAAGCTCAAGCTCAGCGACATCGCGGACTTTGACGCAACCGGGGACAGCTGGGAATGCTACCCGCGTGAGAACGATCCGGACGAGATCGACCTGCCGGAAGCGTAACAAAGTAACACCAAACAAACACAGCCCGCCTTACGGCGGGCTGTTTGCTTGCGTGCTGTGTTTTTCGCTAGTTACGAAGCGCATTGAGCGGCGCGGGAATCCGCCCGCCGCGATGGATAAAGTCCGCGCTGGACTCGGTATGCACCGCCATCACGGGCGCGCTGCCGAGGAGCCCGCCCATCTCGACCATATCCCCCACCTTTTTCCCGGGCGCGGGGATGATGCGCACGGCGGTGGTCTTGTTGTTGATCATGCCGATGGCGGCTTCGTCCGCAATAATGGCGGCGATGGTCTCCGCTGGCGTATTGCCGGGCACCGCGATCATATCGAGGCCCACGGAGCAGACGCAGGTCATCGCCTCCAGCTTGTCGATGGTCAGCGTGCCCGCCTGAGCTGCCGCGATCATGCCCTCGTCCTCCGAGACCGGAATGAATGCGCCGGAGAGCCCGCCAACCTGCGAACTCGCCATCACGCCACCCTTCTTTACCGCGTCGTTGAGCAGCGCGAGGGCAGCGGTGGTTCCGTGCGTGCCGCAGCGCTCCAACCCCATCTCCTCCAGAATGCGCGCGACGGAGTCTCCCTGTGCGGGTGTGGGAGCGAGGCTGAGGTCGACGATGCCAAACGGCACGCCGAGCCGCGTGGACGCTTCCCGCGCGATGAGCTGGCCCATGCGGGTCACCTTAAACGCGGTCTTCTTCACCGTATCCGCGACGACGTCGATGGGCATGCCCTTGACATCCTTAAGCGCGTGGCAGACCACACCGGGGCCGGAGACGCCAACATTGATCACGCACTCCGCCTCGCCGACGCCGTGGAACGCGCCCGCCATGAAGGGATTGTCCTCCACCGCGTTGCAGAACACGACGAGCTTTGCGCAGCCCAATCCGTCCTGATCGGCGGTGCGCTCGGCGGTCGCCTTGATGATTTCGCCCATCAGGCGCACGGCGTCCATATTGATGCCCGCGCGCGTGGAGGCCACGTTGATGGAGGAGCAGACGTATTTTGTAACCGCGAGTGCCTCGGGAATCGAGCGAATGAGCCGCATATCCCCGCGGGTAAAGCCCTTTTGCACCAGTGCAGAGAACCCGCCGATGAAGTTCACGCCGCAGGTATCCGCCGCGCGATCCATCGCCAGTGCGAAGGGCACGTAATCCTCCGTGTCGCTCGCTTCCGCAACCAGCGCCATGGGAGTCACTGAGATGCGCTTGTTAACGATGGGGATGCCCATCTCGCGCTCGATGTCCTCGCCAACGGAGACGAGCTTTTCCGCAGAGCGCGTGATCTTTTCGTAGATCTTCTGCGTTGCGCGTTTTGCATCGCCGTCCGCGCAGTCGCGAAGAGAAATCCCCATCGTGATGGTGCGGATATCGAGGTGCTCGCGGTCGATCATGTGCTGGGTTTCAAATATTTCCTTGAGGTCGATCATCGTATCATCCCCTCAAATGCGGTGCATGGCGTTGAAGATATCTTCCCGCTGAATGCGAATCGTCATGCCGAGGCGCTCGCCTTCCGCGTCCAGTACGCTGGAGATTTCGCCAAAGGGAACACCGGCGTCCTTGATATCCACGAGCATGACCATGGTGAACATGCCGCCCAATATGGTTTGGGAGATGTCGAGGACGTTGACGTTGATTCCGGCGAGGGCGACGCAGATACCCGCGATGATTCCCACGCGGTCCTGGCCGATGACGGTGACGATGGCATGCATGATTATACTGGCTCCATTCATAATATATACTTTCGTTTCGGAGAGTTTAACATAATAAGGTGGGGAAAGCAACGGAGGGAGCAGAAGGATTTTCGCTAACAACGGCAAAAAATGGCTTGCCTCGCGGTATCATAGAGATGATTCCGCTAGAGATTGGTTAAAGTCTTTCACAATGTATAGCTCAAAAATCTGCGGTTCATAAATATCTTCCAGATCATACTCCTTCTGTAATTTCATACGAAGTATTACATATTGCTCGGCATCCTTTAGATTTGAGAACAAACCGTTCTCATTCAACGATTCCCTAGCCTGTGTAAACTGTTCTGTAACCTCATCAATGATCGTATCAAAGAGATCGTTATAGATTAAGGAGCAATCCAAATCTCCGCCAGAATAATCATAACCGAGCAGAATAGACTTCGATTCATCGCGCTCTAACTCTATCGAAAAATCGAATGTGCTCCACAAAGAGAGCACTCTCGTTTTAATCCCCAACGATTCACAGTAAGTCACATATCTTCTAATGTAATCTTGATCAGGCACGCTCCAAGCACGTTCATCAGTATAGTTAAACCAGGTTCTAGAAGCTTCTTTCTCAAATCCATCCGCGACTAAATCATTTTGAACGTGTCCCAGAGGCCAGTTTAAATACCTTCCGAGCCCGCAATATCTTAATTCATTTATTCCAAGGAATGAGAAAAGATAACCGGGTTCACTACTTTGCACGACAAACCCGCAAGGATAAAGTTCGTATTTCATAATCTCTCCTGAAAATTGATAATGTAATAATGATAGAAACAATCTTGACGTGGTTAAGTTTTGTTGTTTCATATAAACTATCGTTTGTATTTTATCATTGCTTTGTTGTAATATCTATCCATTATTACATGGTAGAATAATATTGATCATTAGTTTTAAGGAGCCCCCCATGCACACCCTCACCACCATCCTCACCCGCACCAGCTACCGCGGAAAATATGACCCCACCCCCATCCCTCGCGAACACCTCCGGCAGTTGCTGGAGGCGGGCCTAGCCGCGCCCTCCGGCTGCAACAAGCAGACCACGAGCTTAATCGCCGTGGACGATCCAGCGCTGCTAAAGCAACTCAACGCCCTCACCGATTCCCGCATCGGCAAGACCGCGCCCGCGATGATCCTCGTGCTCACGCGGCGCATCATCGCCTACCGCGACCGCACCTATTTCGTACAGGACTATGCCGCCGCGATTGAAAACATCCTGCTAGCCGCGGTTTCCCTCGGCTACGAGAGCTGCTGGGTCGAAGGTCAGATCACGGATTTGGACAAGATCGGCCGCAAGATGGCGGATGTATTGGGCGTGCCGGAAGAATACGAGCTGGTCTGCTATCTGCCCATCGGCAAGGCGATTGAGCCGAAGCAAAAACCCGTCAAGCAAGAGTTTTCCGAGCGGGCATGGTTCAACGGCTTCGGCAAGCAGGAGTAACAAACGCCGGAGGCACGAACGTAATCAAAAAGGACGCAAGAAGCGTCCTTTTTTTGTGTTGTTTCCACCCGTTCGGGCAAACACAGCAAGATTTGCAAATTTTTACTGCTTCATCCGGTGCTATGCTCAATGCGAACCTTGACAACGGAATCACAATTCTTCTTCGAAACCGCTTGGCGCAATGAGTACGAAGATATCATACGTCTCGTAGAGATCGCGGTAGTGATTGAATCGCTGGATCAGCTCGATGTGCTGGTTGGCGGCGGTCAACCGCGTGATTTTCAGAAACTTGAGCGCATCCGTGGCAAACAGGTTTCCGATCTCCAGCAGGTCGCCCTTGTAGTTGAGCGACACACACAGCAGCTCCGGCACCGTAGCCGGATACACGTTTGGCAAAGGGCTTTCAAAGTCCGCCTCGATACCAAATATCACGTTGAATTTGCTAGAGCCGGGCATGCAGTCGGAGTAGATCATGTAGCACGGTTTTTCCCAGGGCTTGAGCGAAGCAGGCAGCGCCGCCATCAGCTGATCCGCCTGAAACCGGATCTTCGTCTTAAAATCGTTCTCGCTCAGATCGATCTGGAATACAACGCCTTTGATCGTGATCGGCTGAAACTTGACGATGTTGAAGTTGGAGATCAGATCGCCGTTGAAGTTCTTGATGTCGCGCCTCGCGATCTGCGGAATCTCGCTCACCTCAATCTGCACCTTCCCGCTGGCGAGTGCCTTCGGCGAGATACCGAACGCCTGCTTGAACGCTCTCGTAAACGCCGCCTGCGAGCTGAAGTTGAGCTGATAGGCGATGTCCGTCAAGGACAGCTCCTTTCGCTTGATGAGGCCGACCGCGGCGTTTAGGCGGCGCATCGCAACATAGCCGCTCAGGGACTTGCCCATGAACGCTGCGAAAATGCGATGAAAATAGAATTTTGACATGTGGAACTGGTTTGCCACGATGTCCAACGTCAGTTTCTCTTCCAGGTTTGATTCAATAAAGGTCAAAACCTGTGTAATCAGCTCGTCAAACGCCATTGTAACCCTCTGAATTGGTCTATTTGGGCACATTATAACATATTGCATTAGGAGGATAAAAATATGCAAATGAAAAGAAACCATAGCATCTTCATCGGTGTGTTTTACATCATCGCCGCGGTCAGTTCGATCATCGCGGTTATGCTCTATCAGCCAGTACTATCGCAGGACTGGTACCTCGCCGTAGGAAACGGTCAGGGACGACAGGTGCTCTTCGGTGTACTCAACGATCTGTTGCTCGTCGTTTCCGCAGTCGGCACCGCGGTGATGTTCTTTCCGTATCTGCGAAAGACAAACGAGCACATCGCCTTGTTCCACCTCAGCTTCCGCTTCATGGAAGCCGTGGTGATCATGATCGGGCTTGTGGGCATTCTCGGGCTCTATACCCTGAGTCAGTCGTATGCAGGTGCGCTTCTGAGCGAGACAGGCAGCCTCTTGGCAACCGGCGTCGCGTTTCAGAGTCTCCACCGTTGGACGTTCCTGTTGGGTCCAAACCTCATGCTGGGTCTGAATACAACCGCCTACAGCTACCTGCTTTTCAAAAGCAGGCTTGTTCCGAGGCCGCTTGCCGTGTTTGGCATGATCACCGCCGTGATGGTATTCTTCGCGGGGCTAATGGACCTCTTCGGCGTGATTGCCCCGGATTCAGCCGTCAAGGGACTGCTCGCTCTGCCGGTTGGAATATATGAAATGAGCCTCGCCGCCTACCTGATTTACAAAGGAATCCGGCGCAGTAAAACGCCCGAACTGTCATGACATCACGATATGATCAAGAGCCGCCACAGGAGAATACGTATCGACACCCGTAACACAAAAAGGACGCGAGTTGCGTCCTTTTTTGATGTTCTTCGTGATTTACGGGTGCGACTCTCCCGCGCGGTAAGCCGCCATGATGCTCCTGAAGATCTCTCCGCTGGAGGGCGCGGTCCAGGTGATCGCGTTTGCGCCCGCCTCGATTGTCTCGAGTATGGTCTCCTCCGTGGGACCGCCCGTCGCGATGATCGGTAGATCCGGAAACGAGCGGCGAATCTTTCGCACGACGTTTGCCGTCTCCGCCGCGGCGGAAACGTTCGCGATGCGCATACCCGACTCCACACGTTCGTAGATATCCGTGTCCTCCCGCGCGATGGTAACGATGATCGGGATGTC
>JBDKRF010000430.1:0-7541 GCA_039683525.1 Clostridiaceae bacterium | reverse complement strand
GCACGATTACGAGCGCCATGTTTGAAAGCGTGAAAGCGGATCGATCCGTTTTAACGTATCATGCGGATCTCGATCATTACGGCATCAAGTTCCCTGCCGGCAAGTTTGAGTGGGCGAAAGATGAAACGACAAATGACAAAGACCTCGTCTTCGTACTTGCGGCAAAACCGCTTGCCGATCTCGGCGTGGATGTGCAGAACGTCGAAGGCTGGATCTTCAAGACCATGAAGGATGACGCGGGCAAGGACTTCGATGTGCTGCTAAAGCCGTTTTCCCTTGCATCCTAAGTTTGCAGACCGTGCGGTTTGGGCGTATGCTGAAGACAGCTCAGCGCTCAAACCGCGTTTTGTTCATCAGGAGTCGATATGGCAGGAAAAGAGACGATCCTCGTCGTCGAAGACGAGCCAAAAATTTCAGACGTGCTGAAATCTTATCTGGAGCGGGAAGGGTTTATCGCCGTTACCGCTGCGGATGGCGAGGCTGCTCTGCGCCTGTATGACGATCTTTCGCCTGCGCTCGTGCTACTCGATCTGATGCTACCGAAGCGCTCCGGCGAGGAAGTCTGCCGCGAAATCCGCGCGCGCGGCGATACCCCCGTCATCATGCTCACGGCTAAAACCGACGAGCCTTCGATCCTAGGCGGCCTTGCCATCGGCGCAGACGACTATGTCACGAAGCCCTTCAGCCCGCGGCAGGTGATCGCAAGGGTGCATGCCGTGCTCCGCCGCGCGGGCAGCGCGCAGCCAAAGGAGCTCCGCTTTGACGGTGGCTGGCTCACGATCGACACCATCGCGCGCTCTGTGTTTCGTAACGGCACGGCGGTAACGCTTACACCGAGCGAATACAGCGTATTGTTAGCGCTAGCCTCGCATCCCGGCCGAACCTTTACGAGAAGCGAGCTGATTGAGCTGGCACTCAAGGATGATTTTGAAGGATTTGACCGCGTGATCGACACGCACATCAAAAATCTCCGACAGAAGATTGAGCCGGATGCAAAAGAACCGCGCTATCTCATCACCGTGCATGGCATGGGATACCGCTTTGATGGAGGAACGCGATGAAACCAGTCTCTCTGCGCGTCAAACTGACGCTTGCCTTTCTGGCGGTCGCGTTGTTCTCGCTTGCGCTCGTCGGTTTGTTTGCCAATGTCTTTCTGGGAAAGCAGTTTGAAGATTACGCGGTGAACCGGTTGAATCAAACCATATCGGAAACTGTAGATCAGGTCACGACGCTCTATGTCCGTTCCGGTGATCGATGGGACGCCTCTGCACTGGACGAAACAGGCATGGACCTGCTGACCGATGGGCTCATCCTTCGTGTGGAAGATTCCTCCGGCCTCGTGCTTTGGGATGCGCGCGTGCACAATAACGGCATGTGCCTACGGATCATTCAGAATATGTCGCAAAACATGCAGTCCTATCAGGCAAATTTCCAAGGCGGATATGAGGAGCAGTCCTTTCCCGCGGTCGTGAACGGGCAAACGATCGGCACCATCACGGTCGGCTACTATGGGCCTTATTATTTCAGCGACACCGATCTGCAATTTCTGCATGCGCTCAACCGAATCCTGCTGATTGCGGGCGTTGTTTCCCTCGCGGCCTGCGTTCTACTGGGCGCGTATCTGGCCAGCAGGCTTTCCAAGCCGATCTCAAACGTCATCTCCGCGGCTGGCAGAATTGCAGCCGGAGACTATGGCGCGCGTCTGAAACCGCAGGAAGACACGCGGGAATTGACCGCGCTGTCTCACTCCGTCAACAGCCTCGCCTCCTCGCTGGAGTCGCAGGAGCGCCTGCGAAAGCGCCTTACCGCCGACGTTGCGCACGAACTGCGCACACCGCTGACCACGCTGCAAAGCACGGTTGAGGCGATGCTGGACGGCGTCTGGTCGGCGGACGAAACGCACCTATCCAGTCTGCGTGAAGAAATCCTGCGGCTCAACAAACTCGTGGGCGAGCTCGGTGCGCTTTCGACGTACGATTCGGAGTCGCTGCGTTTACAATTGACGTCATTTGATCTGGCGGAGCTTTGCAGGGAGACCATTCAGCGCTTTGAAACAGACGCGCGGCAAAAGGGCATTGTGCTGGCCTGTTCCGGCGAGCAGGCGCTTGTCTCCGCCGATCGGGATAAGTTAGGCCAGGTCATCATCAATTTCCTGCACAACGCGATGAAGTTCACGCCGACAGGCGGCCGGATTTCGGTGGAAACCAACGCGTCGGAGGATCGGGCGATGCTCTCCGTTCGGGACACCGGCTGCGGCATCGCGGCGGAGGATCTCCCCTTTGTGTTTGAGCGCTTCTACCGCGCGGACCCTTCCCGCGCGCGCGAAACAGGCGGCAGCGGAATCGGCCTCGCCATCGCCCTCGCGATTGCAAAGGCGCATGGCGGAGCGTTAACGGCGGAAAGCACCGTCGGAGAAGGCAGCGCCTTTACGCTGATCTTGCCGATCCAATCTGCATCGCTTTCAAGTCCTGATGCGCAAGACAACGAATCGTAACGCAATTTCTTTCGCTCGCGCTTGGTTCACAGAGATAAAAAACAGCACGCCCCCGCTCCGAAATCGGAACGAAGGCGTGTTTTTTATTGTGTGAAATGATGTGTTACGCGCGCTCTGTGCGTGATTGGATCACCCGCGCTTCATAGGGTGCGAGCACGCACGCCTTCATCTCGCCCTGCGTGTTCCGCAGCACGCATTCCCCCGAAACAACATTTGTGAGCACAGCATCGTGATCGCTCATGTTGCAAAGCACCGTAAACACTTCTTCTCCCAGCGTCCGCGCATACGCGAACATCTGCGGATGCTCCCGCTCGATCAAGGCAAAATCACCGTAGATCAGTGTCTGATGTTTTCCGCGCAAGCGAAGCAGTTCGCGGTAAAAGTGCAGCACGCTGTCGTGATCTTGTTCCGCTGCCTCCACGTTGATGGTGTCATGGTTCGGGTTGATCATCAGCCACGGCGTGTCCGTGGTGAATCCCGCGTTCGCTTCCGCGCTCCACTGCATCGGCACGCGCGCGTTATCGCGGCCTTTTTGCAGAATCGCCCTCCACGCCTGCTCCGTTTCTCCGCGCGCGGCGGCAAGGCGATAGAAGTTCAGGCTCTCTAAGTCGCGAATGTCCGAAATATCCCGAAACGGTACGTTCGTCATTCCGAGTTCCTCGCCCTGATAGATGAACGGTGTCCCGCGCAGCAGGTGCATGGCGACCCCCAGCATCTTGGCGGAGCGCACGCGAAGTGCCTCACTCTTCACGCTGCCGAAGCGGGAGACTGGACGCGGCTGATCGTGATTCGACCAAAATAGGCTATTCCAACCGGAAGCCAGCGCCGTCTGCCAGTCCTCGACGATTGCCTTCATGCGGGCGAGATTCCACGGAACGATCTCCCATTTTCCGCTTTTCCCGCTGTCGATGTCCATCAGGTCAAACGAGAACACCAAATCCAGCTCCTGATTCGCGGGATCAACATACGAAAACCCGGTGGCGCTGCTGCTAAACGGCGTTTCGCCGACGCACATGCAGTCTCTTCCTACAAAGCAGCTTTTCCGCATCTCACGGATATAGTCGTGCGTCGCGGGCTGATCCGCAAAATGCTCCGGCGCAAAGACGTATCCTTCCGGTGAAGGCGTGCCCGCGCCGTCCGGCAACCCCTCCGCTTTGGCGATGAGGTTGATAACGTCCATGCGGAATCCATCCACGCCGCGGTCGAACCAACGGTTCATCATCGCGTACACTTCCGCGCGAACGGCAGGATTCTTCCAGTTGAGATCCGGCTGCTTTTCAGAAAACAGGTGTAGATACCATTGATCGCTGACATCATCATATTTCCACGCGGAAGGTGTGAAGAACGAAGCCCAGTTGTTGGGTTCCCTGCCGTCTTTCCCATCCCGCCAGATGTAGAAGTCGCGATAGGGGTTGTCGCGGCTCTTTCTCGACTCGACAAACCACGGGTGCTCGTCCGAACTATGGTTGACCACAAGGTCCATGATCAACCGAATCCCGCGCGCATGCAGACCGCTAAGCAGCGCGTCGAAATCCGCCATCGTGCCGAATTCCTGCATAACATCCTCGTAATTGCGGATGTCGTAGCCCATGTCGTCGTTCGGGGAATCGTAGATCGGGTTGAGCCAGACCGCACCCACGCCGAGAGAAGCGATGTAGTCGAGTTTTTGCGTGATGCCGGCGAGATCGCCGATGCCGTCCCCGTTGGAGTCAAAAAAACTGCGCGGATAGATTTGATACACCGCGCACTCTTTCCACCAGGCTCGTTTGATGTCAGAATTCATCGAAAAATCATCCTTTCGAACGATGTGCTTACCATTGACCCAACCTCACTCAAATTTTCGCAAACTCCAACACGGAGACATCCAGAACACGCAAGTTCGACTGCAGAACCTCGCCTTCGCGAATCACGGCGCAGTTTCCGAATTCATCCGCATATGTTAGATTCACGCCACCGGACACGGCGAGTACAGGCGTGCTGAGCTTTTCCACGCTGTTGCCGACGTCGCCGCCCAGTAGCAGCGTCTCCGGCAGGTTGAGCGCCACCACACCGGGTGTGCGGAGAAACACGGGGATTTCGTCGCGGGCAGCTGTGACGAACACCTTTCGTCCGCCATCCAGCGTTTTGCGCGTGAGGGAACTATACCACTGTCCTTCCGGCAGATAAACATCGCGTCCCGCCGCACCTTCGTGCAGGACAGGCGCAATCAGCAGATCGCCCAGCATAAATTCGTCATGGCAAGCCTGTGCTTGCGCGTCGTTTGGATAGTCCAGCACGAGGTGCCGCATCATCGGTAAACGCGACTCGACCGCAATCTGTGCCTGTCGCAGCAGCTCCGGCAACAGGTTCATGCGTAGCCGCGCGTAGAAGCGCGCAACGCGCTCCACGCTCTCGTCCTTTGCATGCAATGCCATATTCCAAGGGCTTCTGTCGTTGACCAGACCCGTATCAAAGCCGCCAAACTGGCCTCCAAGTGGCTCGCTGTGCCACTGCATGACCGGAACGAACGTCGCCATCGCGGTAGAACGCAGATAGAGTTCTGCGCTGGGCAGAGGCCCCGCAAACCCACCGATATCAAAGCTCCAGAACGGTACGCCGGAGAGCCCCAGCGAGAGCCCCGCGCCCAGTACCGAGCGCATCTCTTCAAACGAGGAAACCTGATCGCCCGCCCAGTGAATCGGCGTCGTCTGCGCGCCGAGATAACCCGCACGGGAAAAGAGCGTACGCTTTTTCCCGATGGCGCGGGTATATGCCTGCTCATAATCTGCAACATAGCGGTTGCGCATGGTCACTCCGCTCTCTCCATTGTGAAAGCGCACCGAAAGATCGTGCATGAACTCTCCGCCGTCGGTCTTGAAGCCGTCCACGCCCATCTCCAATAAATAGCGTCGCTTCTCCATCCACCACGCGCAAAGCTCCGGCACGGTGAAATCCGGCACATGCGCGCCGATGAACCATTGCCGCGGAATGCGATACGGTGTTCCGTCCGCATGTTCGACGACGAACCCCTGCGCCAGCGCGTAGGCATCGTCGCGGTCGTGCTGCGGGCATTCTTCGCCCTCTTCGAGTTGCTTGAGCGCGGGAATCTGCCACAGAATAAGCTTGATCCCCATGCGGTGCATGCGGTCGATCATCGCCTGCGGATCGGGCCACGGCTCGCAAAAGCGCAGGTCGGACGCGGAGAACGACTCTCCGCCGTTCTTGAGATCATACTCGGCGCCATTCCAAAGATAGAACGTTGCCTCGTCACTCCATGCCTCGATCACGAGCGAGGTCGCGGGATAGCCGGAGAATTCGATCTTATCGAGCTGCTCCTCCACATCCCGCTGACTCTTCCAGCGGTTGGCGGAGACCCACGGGCCAAACGCCCAATCGGGCGGCAGCACGGGCTCACCGGTCATTGCGACGAACTGAGAGACAATCTCGCGCGGGGTTCCGTAGAGGAAGAAAACGTCGCAGTCGCCTAGCGGAAGCGTAATCTCGACGTGCCCTGCGGCGAGCGTAAACGTCGCCGCGGCATCGCTCTTTACAAACACGCCGTGCCCGTCGTTGCAGAAGAAAAAGGGCAGCGGAAAATAGGTATCTTCACCCTGATGGGTAAATTTCTCAATGATGGTGCTCGTTGTCGTCTTTTCCATGCGGTCTACGCCGTCAAAGCGCTCGCCCATGCCGTAGGCGATGGTCGCATCGCAATCATAGGAAAGCATGCTGCGACCGTCTACGGTTCGCTCACGCAGGTTTCGGATTCTCACATTTTGTTGATTGTGTAACCGGGTCATATCTGCCATTCAAAACGCCCCGTAAACGGGGCGTTGCGAGTGAATTTTTTAGTTGTTATCGTCTTCCAGGAGGTTTCGGATCGACTCGCGCTCAATGATGCGCAGCGGCAGCTCGATGCAGCGCGGCTCCTGAATTTGATTGTCGATGTCCTCGAGAATGATCTCGACCGCGAGCTTGCCCTTCATCTCGATATCCTGCGCAACGGTGGTGATCGAGGGCGAGGTGTATTCCGCGATATTCAGGTTGTCAAAGCCCATGATGGAGATATCCTGCGGAACCTTCCGCCCTGTCGCCAGCACCTGCTTCATCGCGCCCATGGCGATGATGTCCGCCGTACAAAACATCGCGGTGATCTCGCTCGCTTCCACGAGCGCCTTTGCCGCGCACTCGAGACCGGATTGGAAGCTGACCACGCCGGGGAACACAAGCCGCTTATGATAAGGAATCCCGCCCTCCTCCAGCGCCTGACGATAGCCGTCATAGCGGAGCTGGGTGACGCCCTGCTCACGAAGCGCGCCGGAGATAAACGCGATATCGCGGTGTCCGCGGTCGATGAGGTACTTGGTTGCGATATAGCCGCCCCGGCGGTCGTCCACCTTGACCTCGTGGAACTTTTCCGGATTTTGGTAGGTATCCACCAGCACCACGGGCATATTCGCCTTCTTGAGGTCGCTGTAAAACTCCTTGGAATAGGAACCCACGATGATCATGCCGTCGAGGCTTCTCTGCTGCGCGAGCTTTAAAAAGCTCTCGTCCGCGTCCGTGCCGGAGACGATCACGTGGTAACCTTCCTGACGGCATTCATACTCGATGCTGCTAAAGAGCTTGCTGTAAAAGGGGTTATCGAACATCAGCTTGCTGCCGGGCTCGGTCTGCGGGCTACAAACCCCGATCAGGCGGGATTTGTGGCTGGCTAAACCCCGCGCGGTATAGTTTGGCACGTAGCCCAGGCGCTCGACCGCGCTGAGCACGAGCTCCCGCGTCTCCGGGCGGACGCCGTCCTTGTCGTTGAGCACATAAGAGACCGCCGCGATGGACAGCCCCGTGTCCTCCGCAACATCCTTGATCGTAATCCTCTTACTCAATGCAAGTTCCTTTCCCGCGCGCCGCGAGCTGCTTTTTCGCTTAGATCGGATCTCGTATGTGTTATCCTTTGATGCCGCCCAGTGTGAGGCCGTCCTTCATCTTGCTCTGCGCCGCGAGGTAGATGAGCACCACCGGTACGATCGAGATCAAGCTTCCCGCCATCTGCACGCCGAAGTTTCGC
>JBDKRF010000429.1:0-2709 GCA_039683525.1 Clostridiaceae bacterium | reverse complement strand
TTGGATACACAGGTGACCAAAATTGCGTACCCATTCTCATGAACGGCTTGACTTCGCTTGCCTATCGTGGCTACGATTCTGCCGGTGTTGCCGTCTGGGAAGGCAATGAGCTGACCCTGCGCAAGGCAAAAGGCAAGATCGAAAACCTCAAAAAATTACTGGAAGAATCTCCTGTCAGCGGCAAGAGTGGCATCGGCCATACCCGCTGGGCGACGCATGGCGAGCCCTCGGACATCAACGCGCACCCGCACACGGACACGCACAAGACGCTGGCGATCGTACATAACGGAATCATCGAAAATTATCAGCAGATCAAGAGCATGCTGATCAAAAACGGCTGCGTCTTCGTATCCCAGACCGATACGGAAGTAGTTGCGCAGCTCTTTGGATATTACTATAACGGCAATCCGCTGGAGACGCTCAAAAAGACGGTTCCTATGCTGGAAGGCTCGTTTGCATTGGCCATATTATTTGCAGACGAACCGGAGACCATCTACTGCACCTGCAAGGACAGCCCGATGGTAGTAGGACACGGAACAAATGAAAGTATCGTTGCGTCCGATATTCCTGCCATTTTGGAATATACACGCGATGTCTACTTTGTGCAGGATCGGCAGATCGCGGTGCTAAAAAAGAGCGGGCTCGCGTTTTACGACGAGTTCGGGGTCCCGATTGAGAAAACCCCGACGCACATCGACTGGGATGTGGAGTCCGCGAAAAAAGGCAATTACGAGCATTTCATGATGAAGGAGATCTGCGAGGAACCCGATGCGTTCCGCAAGACCTTCGATCAGTATGTTGCGAAAGATTTTACGCTCAAGTCCGACCGGTTCCCCTGGGATGAGGCGCGGGCAAAGAGCCTAGAACGCATCACAATCGTGAGCTGCGGCACCGCGTATCACGCGGGTATGCTCGGCAAAAAATTCATCGAGCACATGGCAAAGCTTCGCGTAGATGTGGATATCGCAAGCGAGTACCGCTACGGCGATACGCTGATCGACCGCGGAGAAGCGTTCATGGTCATCAGCCAAAGCGGAGAAACTGCGGACACCATTGCGGCGCTTCGCAAAGCCAAAGAGCTCGGCTGCGACACCATGGCGGTTTGCAACGTCACCGGTAGCACAATCTCGCGCGAAGCGGGACATGTACTCTACACCTATGCGGGTCCGGAGATCGCCGTTGCCGCGACGAAGTCCTACTTAACACAGATCATCGTGATGTACCTAAGCGCGCTGGATCTTGCGCAGAAGCGCGGCGTCATGACATCTGAGCAGGTGACGGATCGCCTCAAAGAAATGAGCACGGTGCCAGCCGCCATGCAGAAGATTCTCGACAACAAAGAGCAGATTCAATATTTTGCCAGCCGCTCCGTTGCGGTCAAGCACGTGTTCTTCATCGGACGCGGCATGGACTATGCGCTTGCGATGGAAGCCGCGCTGAAACTAAAGGAGATCTCCTACATCCATTCCGAGGCATATCCTGCGGGCGAACTCAAGCACGGCACCATTGCGCTGATTGAGGAAGGCTCACTTGTCGTTGCCCTTGCAACCCAGCCGGAGCTGCAGGCGAAGGTCGCCAGCAATATGGAGGAGGTTCGCGTTCGCGGCGCGCATGTGCTCGCCGTGACCAACGGACCATGGGAGGGTGCAAAAGGACACTCCCACGAACAATGGCAGATTGAACAGATGGATGCGACGCTCGCGCCGCTTTGCGCGATCGTCCCCATGCAGCTGCTGGCATATTATCTCGCGGTTCAGAAAGGTTGTCCGGTGGATCAACCGCGCAATCTCGCAAAAAGCGTCACGGTGGAGTAGCCACCCTGTTTTACGCCCCTCTCAAAAAGGGGCGTTGCTTTTGTAGTTTTTTTGTAGAACCCATTATAAGTGAATTGTTGCCAAACGCCCGCAGTCGGGCTTGCATTCGTGTTTTATTAAAATCAAAATAGATTAGCATGTGATACGGAGGAGATTGTATGGCGTAGTATATTTTTGTGACGGGCGGCGTTGTTTCGGGGCTTGGTAAGGGCATCACGGCGGCGTCGCTGGGGCGTCTGCTCAAGGCGCGCGGGCTGAAGGTTGCAGCGCAGAAACTGGACCCGTACATCAACGTTGACCCCGGCACGATGAGCCCCTTTCAGCACGGAGAGGTGTTCGTCACCGAAGACGGCGCGGAGACCGACCTCGACCTGGGTCACTATGAGCGCTTCATCGATGAAGACCTGAACCGTTACTCCAACCTGACCACCGGAAAAGTATACTGGAACATCCTCACCAAAGAGCGCGCGGGCGCCTATCTTGGCGAGACCGTGCAGGTCATTCCGCATGTGACCAACGAGATCAAGCGCTTCATCTACAGCGTTGCGGACGCGACGAATGCGGATGTGGTCATCACCGAGATCGGCGGCACGATCGGCGACATCGAAAGCCAGCCATTCCTCGAAGCCATCCGTCAGGTCGGCCACGAAGTCGGCCCCGGCAACTGCCTCTATATCCATGTTACGCTCGTGCCTTACCTCTCCGGCTCGGACGAACATAAATCGAAACCCACCCAGCACTCCGTCAAGGAACTCCAGTCCTCCGGTATTACGCCGAACGTGATCGTCATGCGCTTCGACCAGCCGGTGGACGAGTCCATCAAACGCAAAATCGCGCTGTTCTGCAACGTCAAGCAGGACTGCGTTGTCGAAAACCTCACCGTTGAAACTCTCTA
>JBDKRF010000428.1:0-2835 GCA_039683525.1 Clostridiaceae bacterium | reverse complement strand
AGCATCAGCCAGCGCGGCAAGATTGAATACTACGCAAGATCCGGCAAGGACACTCCCGCGGGGATGGTCATTGGTCGCGACGGCAGCGCCATGACGGATAGCAACGCGATCCTCAAGGGCCTCACGGACGGCAGCGCGGCGCTGGCTCCTCTGGGCGGCATCGGCGAAGACCTCGCGGGCTACAAGGGCTACGGCTATGCAACCGTCGTTGAGATTCTCTCCGCGGCGCTGCAGGCGGGCAGCTTCCTCAAGATGTGCATTGACCGCGACGAAAACGGCAACAAGAAGCCGTATCACCTCGGTCACTTCTTTATCGTCATCGATCCCGAAGCGTTCTGCGGACTTGAGACGTTCAAAAAGATCGCGGGCGAAATCCTGCGCGAGCTGCGCGCCTCCGAAAAAGCGCCCGGACAAACCCGCATCTATACCGCGGGCGAAAAGGAACACGACATCTGGCTGGATCGCAAGGACAAAGGCGTTCCCGTCGGCGAAGCGGTGCAGAAGGAATTCATCGCCATCCGCGACAAGAAGAACCTACCGTACAAGTTCCCGTTTGAAAAGTAATCAACCAATACGTCAACAATAACAAGGAGATAACATTATGGATTACGCAAAAGAGTCCCTCCGCCTGCACAAGGAATGGAAGGGTAAGATCGAAGTAACCGCGACCGTTCCCGTCGCCACTCGCGAAGACCTTTCTCTGGCCTATACGCCCGGCGTGTCGCAGCACTGCCTCGAGATCGAGAAAGACGTCAACCTCAGCTACGAACTCACCCGCCGCTGGAACCTCTGCGCCGTAGTAACGGACGGCACCGCAGTGCTCGGCCTCGGCGACATCGGCCCGGAAGCCGGCATGCCGGTCATGGAAGGCAAGTGCGTTCTGTTTAAATCCTTTGGTGACGTAGACGCCTTCCCGCTCTGCATCAAGAGCAAGGAAGTGGACGACATCGTCAACACCGTTTACCTGCTCAGCGGCAGCTTCGGCGGCATCAACCTCGAGGATATCTCGGCTCCCCGCTGCTTCGAAATCGAGCGCAAACTCAAGGAAAAGTGCGACATCCCGATCTTCCACGATGACCAGCACGGCACCGCCGTGGTTACCCTCGCGGGCCTGATCAACGCGCTTAAGGTCGTCGGCAAAAAGAAGCAGAACGTCAAGGTCGTCATCAATGGCGCAGGCGCGGCCGCCATCAGCGTGACCAAGCTGCTGCTCTCGGACGGCTTTACGGACGTGACGCTCTGCGATCGCGCGGGCATCATCTACGAAGGCCGCAAGGAAGGCATGAACTGGATCAAGGAAGAGATGGCGCTCATCACCAACCGTGAAAAGCGCAAGGGCTCCCTGGCCGATGCGATGAAGGGCGCGGATGTGTTCATCGGCGTTTCCGCTCCGAACATGGTCTCCGTCGACATGGTCAAGAGCATGGCGAAAGACTCCATCATCTTCGCTTGCGCGAACCCCACGCCGGAAATCTTCCCGGACGACGCGAAAGCGGGCGGCGCCGCCGTCATCGCGACCGGCAGAAGCGACTTCCCCAACCAGATCAACAACGTGCTGGCGTTCCCGGGCATCTTTCGCGGTACGTTTGATGTGCGCGCGAGCGACATCAACGACGAGATGAAGGTTGCCGCGGCGTATGCGCTGGCGAGCCTGATCCCGGACGAAGAGCGCAGTGCGGATTACGTCATTCCCAAGGCGTTTGACCCCCGCGTCGGCAAGACGGTTGCCGCGGCGGTTGCCGAAGCCGCGAGAAAGAGCGGAGTGGCGCGCATCTAAGCGCAACCAATCGTTCATCGTACAGAATGAGGCGGCTGACCGCGATTTTGCGGAAGGCCGTCTCTTTTTGCGTGAAAACGCAATCAGGAGGTGCCTAGACACACCAAAACCGATCAAAATTTCAATTTGACTCTCCGGTACAGGAAAAGGCAAGCACAGCAGATGACAAACGCAGAAAGAACCGATATAATGCAGGGAAGACTCCAATTCGGCAACTTGGCACCATCCCAAATCATCCAGGCTCACCCTGCTATATAGAAGGGCGGCACGACGTGCAACAAAGAGAGTCAAAGCGCGCATTTAATAAAAATTTCCTGCGTTACTTCGGCTTTCCGCTTGCCGTGGGAGCCGTGATCATACTTGTTTTTTCCCTGCTGCAAGGGCAGGTTGTCAGGGAGATTCGCAAGGGGACCTATCAGGTTCTCGTCGATACGGCGCGGCAGCAGTCCATCGCGCTGGAGCGTTATGTCGAGCTGTTGGAGATGCGTGTACAGCTGATTGCAGACTATGACGCCGATACGGGCCCGCTCACACTGGTGGAATCGCTTCATACCGCGCTCAAGGACGAGGCTGTTGAGGTTGAGGCGGGATACGCAAATGCGGCGGGGAATTTGATCTATAGCGATCAGGGGCAGCAAGCCGTCGGATCGGAAGATTGGTTTAAAGAAAGCCTCTCCGGAAAAACGACCGTCTCCACGGGTTCGCAAAACTTGGATGACGGATTGACGGATTTGCGCGTAAGCGCGAAGGTGGACACGCATACCGGCGTGCACGGGGTATTGTTTGCAACCTTTGACAACCGAAATTTCTCAGGCCTGCTCAAGACACTCGCCTATGAAGGCGCTGCGAATTCATTTGTCAGCGACGGGAAAGGGAACATCCTCTTTGTAGAAGACGGATCTCCTATGGTGCAGGCTGGCAAACGGGTCAAGGCATATATCAACGATTATGCACTGGGTAAAGAGGCAACCATCGATCAACTCAAGGCAAAACTCCGTCAGGGTCAGATTGCAACCTTCCGCTTTGAGTCCTCCAAACAGGTATACTATGCTGCTTGC
>JBDKRF010000427.1:0-8449 GCA_039683525.1 Clostridiaceae bacterium | reverse complement strand
CGCCTTCTTGGAGACGATTCAGCAGAGCGAAGTGCACGACACCGCGCGCAGCAACGGCGAACTATTGCTTGCAAACCTGCATCTGGCAAGACCCGGCATGCAGGAGATGATCGTGGACGATTACTTCGTTGACCCACCCGCGAAACGAGTCATTTCGCTCGATCCCGCTCTTAACGCGCAGGATAACGCGAAGAAATACTTCAAGCTCTACCGCAAGGGCAAGCTTGGCAAAGCTTACGCCGAAGGGCAGATTGATGGCCTCGCCTCCGAAATCGCCTATTTGGAAGGGCAGTTGGAGAACATCGATAAGTGCGACACGCTGTATGAACTCAGTGAAATCAAGGAAGAGCTGATTCGGGAGCGCTATTTGCGCCCGGAGAAGGTGCAGGCTGCCAAGCCCGCAAATAAATCCTCTGCGCCGATGCGGTTTGTCTCCAGCGACGGAATCACGATCTATGTTGGAAAAAACAATCGCCAGAACGACGCCCTCACGCTTCAAACCGCGCGCTCGGAGAATGTCTGGCTACACGCGAAGAACATGCCCGGCTCGCACGTGATCATCGATCTGGAAGGCGAACCGCCTGAGACGACGCTGCGCGAGGCAGCCTCACTCGCTGCGTATTATTCGCAGGCGCGCTCCTCTACCGCGGTACCGATCGACTATACGCCGCGAAAGTTTGTGAAAAAGCCCTCCGGCGCGCGCCCTGGCATGGTGATCTATTCCACCAACCGTACGTTATATGTGACGCCGGATGTGCAACTGGTGCAGCGTCTGCGCGAAAACGCGGAGAAGAAATAGAATTGCGGCAGTTTTTGGAAATCCCCTGCTGTTTGTGAACAGTCTGTGGAAAATCCAGCGAGGTGGTTTCGCTTGATTGCGTTCGGTTCCCTGTTCGCGTATAATTGTGTCAGCGATTCAACCGACCCCGGCTGGAGCGCACGAAATAACAGGAAGGGAGTACGCGATTTTGTCACGTATCGCACAACTCTTTCAAAATCCGCTGCAGTTTCTCTATATTCTGCCGGCGATTATCATTGGTTTGACCGTTCACGAGTGGGCGCACGCATATGCCGCCTACCGTCTTGGCGACCCCACCGCGCGCAACCTGGGCCGCATGACGCTTAACCCGATTGCACACATCGACCCGATTGGGTTTATCATGCTGCTGCTTGTCGGCTTTGGCTGGGCAAAACCCGTACCGATCAACTCCCGCAACTTCAAGCACTTGAAGCGGGACGATATCATCGTTTCCCTAGCCGGAATCACGATGAATATCCTCGTCGCATTCGTGTTTTCGTTTATCTATGTCGCGGGATTTCTCAAGTGGGGTCTCGGCACCAACGAAGCGTTCACGAGCATCATCGGCTCCATCATCTCAATCAATCTGGCGCTTGCAATCTTCAACCTGATTCCGATCTATCCCCTCGATGGATCCCATGTTGCGGAAAGCCTGCTCATGCACAAAATTCCGCGCGTCTTCTGGTTTTTACGCCAGTACGGGCAATTCATTCTCCTGGCGCTCCTGCTGACGAACATTGTGTCCACCGTGCTTGGTTACTTAATTTCCGGCATCACAAGTGGGTTTTTCTCCTTGGCCGCCTGGGTGATCAATCTGTTTTAATCTTCCCGCGTCGATTCCGATTTCGGCGCACGAGTAACATGTTAAGGAACGCGCATGCCATATACCGTTCAGCTCCAACAGTTTGAAGGTCCTTTAGACCTGCTGCTGCATTTGATTGAAGAGGCCGAACTGGATGTCAAGGACATCTTTGTCTCCGAGATCACCGCGCAGTATCTTTCCTATATGGATCAGTTGGAAGAGCTGGACATGGATACCGCGAGCGAGTTCCTCTCCATGGCGGCAACCCTTTTGTATATCAAGAGCCGCCAGCTCCTGCCCCGCCCACCGAAAGAAGAGGAAGCGGAGGAAGACCCTGAAACGCTCCTGATTCGCCAACTGCGCGACTACAAGGCGTTCAAAGAGGCCAGCGAACAGCTCAAAACGCTGTTTGAAGACGCGAAAAACAGCTGCGTCCGCCTTCCGGAGGATATTCCCCTGCCGCCGAAAGAAGTTGAACTCGACGGCACGACGATGGATGGGCTCTTTGCCGCGTTTTTAGAGATGCTAGCGCGCAAAAAAGACGCGCCGGAAGTCATCCGATCCCAGCACGTCAATCCGGATCGCTACACCGTGCGCTCGCAGACCGCGAAGATTCGCTCGGTTTTGTTGGAGAAGCACGCAATATCCTTTGAAGATCTCTTTACCGAGAACGCTGACCGGATGGAGATCATCTCGACGTTTATGGCGCTGCTGGAGATGATCGCGCGCGGCGAAATCCTGCTCAAGCAGAAGGCACCTTTTGCGCCGATTCGGATCAGCGCGGATAAGCTCCTTTTAGACGACGATAACTATGAATATATGGATGAGTCGGAAGACTGATCTTCGAGGGAACGATGGAAGAGCAAAGAGTAGAGAAAACAGAAGAGCGAACTCACGAGCACTCGCTCTGGCATAGGATCGAATGCATGCTCTTTGTGGCGGGTGATCCCGTCGCGATTACGGAACTTGCGCGTGTGCTCGACTTGCCGATGCAGAAGATGCGAAATGCGCTTTCCGAGATGGAATATTACCATCGTGTGGAGGGACTCGGTATCCAACTGCTGGTGACCCATGACACAGCGCAGCTCGTCAGCAACCGGGACTATATCGAGGACGTCAAGAAGCTGATCAACCCGGATGAGACGAAGAACGTGTCTCAATCGCTCTTAGAAACGCTCGCGGTGATTGCCTATCGCCAGCCCGTAACCCGCTCGGATGTTGAGCGCGTGCGCGGCGTGCGCTGCGACTATGCGATCACTCAGCTGCAAAAGCTCGGTTTGATCGTCGAGGTTGGCCGCAAAGATGTGGTCGGGCATCCGACGCTTTTCGGCACCACGGATAAGTTCCTCCGGCAGTTTGGTATTCACACTGTGGATGAAATGCCGAATTTCCCCTATTATTCTCAGGAGATTTTGGAAGACAGTTCTGAAGAAATTCCGGTGGTGTGATCTTTCCTCATAAAAACAAACCTCCCGCTTTGTTGCGAGAGGTTTTTTATTTGCACAAGTGTTAGATCAGCGGAAGCATCTTCACGTTGATGTCCTTCCCGTCCACTTCCAGTAGAGCGCAGGAGGGATTGCTTCCCCGACGAGGCAACGAGATGCTGCCGGGATTCACGATCAAAATCTCTCCGTCCGCTTGCAACAGCGGCTCGTGCGTGTGTCCAAAGAGCACCGCGCTACAGTTGTTTTCGCGCGCGGTGTTGATCATATGATAGAGATTGTAATATGCGTCTCCATGCACCAGCATGATCCAAACGTCTTCTACGCGCTCAATCCGCATACGCGGGTATACGCTCCCGCTGTCGTTGTTGCCCTTGACGGAAACATACGGCACATCGCCAAGTTCGGCAGCAATCCGCTCCGCATCGATCGCAAAATCGCCAAGGTGAAAGAGCATGTCTACCTTGCCCAATTTTTCAATTGCCAAAGGCAGACGCGAAAACATATTATGCGAGTCCCCAAATAACGCGATGCGCTTCATACCTTCTCTTGCCCCAAAACTTCCAGCAACGCTTCCAGCGCGTGCTTTCTATGGCTAACGGAGTTCTTCTCCTCCGCGTTAAGCTCGGCAAACGATTTACCAAACGGCGGATAGAAGAAATATGGATCGTAGCCAAAGCCGTTGCTTCCGCGCGCCTCGGTGAGTAAAATGCCTTCGGCATAGCCCATCACGCAGATGGTCTCTTTTCCTTCACGGGCAAGTGCAACCGCAGAGGCAAACCGGCAGGTGCGCTGCTCGGTCGGAACTCCTTCCATGTCGCACATGAGCTTTGCGTTGTTATCCGCGTCGTTATGCCCTTCCCCTGCGTAGCGCGCGCTATAAACGCCCGGAGCACCGTCCAGCGCGTCCACGATCAGCCCGCTGTCGTCCGCAAGCGCGGCAGGATAACCGGAGAATTTTAAAACCTCTTCCGCCTTCTTGATGGCGTTTGCTGCAAAGGTGTCCCCATCTTCCACGACGTCGATCTCGAGGCCCGCCTGCTTAAGCGTGACCATATCGGGAAATTCCGCGCCGAGGATTTCAAATATTTCGCGCATCTTGTGCGCATTGTTGGTGGCTAAGATCAATTTCATGGGCAGATTATAGCAGAGATTCGCCATTGCGTAAAGAAAAAGCGCATGCAAACGCTTGTTCTTATTTTCTTCGCTTTTTTCGCGTCTGCGGGTTTTATGCTACCCCACCACTATGGTATAATAATTTGATTAGTCTCAGGGGGAACAGCATGGATCTATCAATTCTCAACGACAAGCAACGCGAAGCGGTGGAGACGACCGAAGGGCCGCTCCTTGTTCTTGCGGGCGCGGGCAGCGGAAAAACGCGCGTGCTCACGCACCGAATCGCCTATCTTATTCAGGAAAAAGGCGTCGCGCCCTGGCATATCCTCGCGCTGACGTTTACGAATAAAGCCGCAGGTGAAATGCGCGAGCGCGTCGGCAGCCTCCTTGGCTCCGGCGTCAACGACATGTGGGTTATGACGTTTCACGCCTGCTGCGCGCGCATTTTGCGCAGCGAAATCGAACAGTTGGGCTATGAGCGTACGTTTGTGATCTACGACGACGCGGATCAGCAGTCTCTGCTCAAGAAAATCATTCGCGACCTGAACTTAAACGAGAAGGTGTTTACGCCGCGCGAACTCAGCAGCCGCATCTCCGAGGCGAAGAACCAGAGCCTTGACGCGCTGAGCTACCTACGCGAAGGCTATGCGCCAAAGGAAGTCGTCGCGGCTTATCAAGCGTACCAAAAGCAGCTCAAGCAGTGCAACGCACTGGACTTTGACGATCTGCTGCTCATGGTGATGCAGCTGTTGAACCAGTTTCCTGATGTGCTGGAGAAATATCGCAGCAAGTTTCGCTATATCCTCGTGGACGAGTATCAGGACACGAACTTGGTGCAGTATCACATCGTAAAGAAACTCGCAAGCGAACACCGCAACCTCTGCGTGGTTGGTGACGACGACCAGAGCATCTACGGTTGGCGCGGCGCGGATATCCGCAATATTTTAGAGTTTGAAAAGGACTTCCCCGGCGCTGCCGTGATCCGCCTCGAGCAAAACTATCGCTCGACCGAGGTCATCTTAAACGCCGCGAATATCGTCATCTCCAACAACCGCTCCCGCAAGAAAAAGGAGCTTTGGACGAATACGAAAGGCGGCGAACCCATCGACTTATACGAAGCGATGGACGAGCGGGACGAGGCAAACCGCATCGCAAACCGCATTCTCGAAGGCGCGCGTTATGGCGACCGAAGGTATGACGATTATGCGATCCTCTACCGCACGCACGCGCAGAGCCGTATCATTGAAATGTATCTGCAAAGCTATGATATCCCCTATCGCGTCTATGGAGGGCTCTCGTTCTTCCAGCGCGCGGAAGTAAAAGATATCGTGGCTTACCTGCGACTCCTGCAAAACTCCGCCGACGACGTGGCGTTTCTTCGAGTGATCAACGTTCCCCGGCGCGGCATCGGCGATACTTCCGTTGACGCGCTGCAAGCGTTTGCCAGCGCGCGCACGCAACCGCTGCTGCATGCGATCATGCAGCTTCATGACGGCGACCTCGCCAAAGCCGCGCGGGAAAAGTTCATCGCGTTTGCTGAGACGCTTTCGGACATCTACATGCAGTTCGGGGTAAAGTCGTTTCCCGACGTGGTAGAATATCTGCTGCAGGTCATCGGCTACGATGCGTATCTACAGGCGGATCGCAAGGAAAACTACGAAGCCCGCGCGGACATCGTCAAAGAGTTTGTGGGCTATATCCGCGAGTTTACGGATGCCATGGATGAGACCAAGGTGGACGTGCTCTCCGTTTTCCTGGAAAACGTCGCATTGTTTTCCGCAACGGACGCGATGGATGAAGAAAACGGCCGTGTCTCGATGATGACGCTGCACTCAGCAAAAGGGTTGGAGTTCCCCGTCGTGTTCCTCTGCGGACTGGAGGACGGGCTCTTCCCCTCCATGCAGAGTATCTACGAGCCGGAGAAGCTGGAAGAAGAACGCAGGCTCTGCTACGTTGGCATCACGCGCGCGCGGCAAAAGCTCTATCTCTCTTCCGCCAAGCAGCGCATGCTCTACGGCAAGATCACACCCGCGATGCCCTCGCGCTTTCTGACAGAGTTGGAGGACGCGCTGCCCGCCGAGGCAAAGCCCGCGCCAAAGCTGCAGCCGGTGTTAAAGAGCGCACCCCCGCAGCAGGCGTTCGGCATCTCCGTGCACTCCCTCAAGAGCAACGGAGTACAAAGCGCCATCCAGCGCGAGCAATCGAAAACGGAACCGAAAGCGGCTCCGATGGACGTGACCTACACACCGGGACAGCGCGTGCGCCACAAAGCGTTTGGCGACGGTACCGTGCTTGTGGTCAACGGCGCGGGTGCATCCTCCATCGTTGAAATCGCGTTTGACAACGGCGCAAACAAAAAATTCGCAGCGGGCTTCGCGCCGATTGAAGTACTAAAAGATTGATCATTTTGGAGGCGGATTACATGACCCGTCAGGAAGAATTAACACAGCAGCTTGTGCGCTATGCCGAGGCGTATTATGATACCGACGCGCCCGTGATTTCGGACGCGGAATATGACGCGCTCTACGACGAGCTGGTTTCGCTTGAGCAGGAGAGCGGCTTTGTGCTGCCCGGCTCGCCAACCATTCGCGTCGGCGCGAACATAGGCGCGTTTTTACCGCACACGCATATTCGAAGGCTCTATAGCCTCGACAAAGTGCGCACGGAAGACGCGCTTGCCGATTGGGCTAACCGCGCGATCAAAGCAGCCGATGGTAGCACGGTTGAGTTCGCGCTGGAATATAAGTTTGACGGGCTCACCGTCTGCCTGACCTACGACAACGGCAGGTTTGTGCAGGGAGCCACGCGCGGCAACGGCGTCACCGGAGACGGCGTCTATGAGCAGCTGCTCACCATCCGCTCGATACCGCGCACGATCCCGTTCAAAGGAAAAATGGAGGTGCAGGGCGAATGCATCATGCGCCTCTCCGTGCTCGAAGAACTGAATCGAATCAGAGACGAGCCTCTGAAAAACGCGCGAAACGCAGCGGCAGGCGCGCTGAGAAACCTCGATTCCAAGGTAACCGCGAGCCGAAAGCTCGATATCTTCTGCTATAACGTCGGCTACATCGAAGGAAAAACGCTGACCAATCAGCGCGACATGCTCGCGTTTTTAGCCGAAAACGGCTTCCCTGTCAGCCCGTTTATCCGCTATTGCCACACAGCGGAAGAGCTCAAGCGCGAGATCGACCTTGCGGAGCAGACGCGCGGCAAACTCGATTTTTTGATCGACGGCATGGTTATCAAGGTGACCGATTTCGCCCTGCGTGAGTCCCTTGGCGCAACAGAGAAGTTCCCGCGCTGGGCGATGGCGTATAAATTCGCCGCCGATGAGACGACCTCCATCGTCGAAGAAGTCACCTGGGAAGTCGGGCGAACCGGCAAGCTCACGCCGCTTGCGCACCTGAGTCCCGTGGAACTCGCGGGCGCGACCATCCAGCGCGCGACGCTGAACAACTACGACGATATCCAGCGCAAGCGCGTGAAGATCGGCTCAAAAGTCTTCATCCGCAGGAGCAACGACGTCATCCCCGAAATCCTCGGCGCGGTACCCGACGACACGGCGACTGAAGCGATTCAAAAGCCCACACGCTGCCCCGTCTGCGGTGCACATGTTGAGGAGAACGGTGCGCATCTCTTCTGCACCAACTCGCTCTCCTGCCGCGCGCAGATCACGCTTCGGCTGGCGCACTACGCCTCGCGGGACGCGATGGACATTGAAAGCTTTAGCGACAAGACCGCGGAGCAGTTCATCGAAGCGCTTGGCGTGAGCTCGATTCCGGAGCTCTACGCGCTCGACAAGCAGCAGCTTGTGGCGCTCGATCGCTTCGGCGAGAAGAAAGCGCAGAACCTGCTGGATGCGCTCGAAAAGAGCAAGACTCGTCCGCTCAGCGCGTTCCTCTTCGCGCTCGGCATTCCGAACGTCGGCAGCAAGACCGCAAAGGATCTCGCTAAACGCTTCGGCACGCTGGAGGCGGTTCGTGCGGCGACGCGAGAAGAGTTGCTCGCGATTCCCGACGTCGGTGGAATCGTCGCGGAAAGCATCCTTTCGTTCTTTGGCGACGCGAATATCACGGCGCAAATCGACCAACTGCTTTCCCACGGTGTTTCACCACAGAGCGAGCAGGCGGCAAACACCGCTTCCCCCATCGCGGGCAAAACCATCGTCGTGACGGGAACGCTGCCGACGCTGGGCCGCAGAGAGGCGGAAGCGCTCATCGAACAAAACGGCGCAAATGCCTCGGGAAGCGTCAGCAAAAAGACAGATTATGTGCTCTATGGCGAGAGCGC
>JBDKRF010000426.1:0-1603 GCA_039683525.1 Clostridiaceae bacterium | reverse complement strand
AGGGATGAAAAAGCAGAATAAGTCCGTGTACACCATTCACGGACTTATTTTCGTTTAATTTTCTAGATATTAAGTGCTCGTGCCCGCTTTTTACACCGTGTGAACCGAAACTTGACCTTTCGCTTGCCTGAATCACGTAGCGGGCTTATAATGAAAAAAAGCACTAAGGAGGGCGACTGCCTTGATTGGAGTCATATTTGGCGAAAAAGGTACCGGAAAAACAAAAAAAATATTGGAAATGGCAAATCAGTCTATCCAGTCGGCTAAGGGGAACACGATTTTCATCGACGACGACACAAGCTATATTTACGATCTCTCTACGAAAGCTCGCTTCATCAACGCATCGGACTATGGCATTACGACACCCAAAATGCTTTATGGATTCCTTTGCGGTCTTGCGGCGAGTGATTTTGATTTAGAAGCGATCTACATCGATGGGATTCTTCGAATCATCGGCCATGAGTTAAACTCGCTGGAGGGCTTGTTTGACGATTTAAAATTGTTTTCGGAAAAACATAATCTCAGTATTATTATGAGCGTAACGGGCAGCAAAGAGACCGTTCCGGCGTTTTTAAAGGATTATATTCTCTAATAGAACGTTCATCCCACGGCGCACAGAGCGCGTGTTAAAAAGCTCCGTGGGAGGATTTGCTGCGATTATAAATAGAAAAGGATATCTTTTTGCCTATGCGTTACCTTAGCACGCGGGGTGGAGACCCTGTGTCCGCTGCGGAAGCGATTGTCCGCGGCATCAGTCCATCCGGTGGTCTTTATGTGCCGCAGTCGTTTCCATTCGTCGCTTATGATACCAAGAGTCATGACTATTTGAATACGGCGTATCGTGTTATGAGCGCTTATTTACCTGAAACGGAAAAAGAAACACTTTCCGAAATGCTTCGGCACGCGTATGCGAGTTTTGATACTCCGGACGTTACGCCGCTCATCAAACTATCTGAAACAGAGAGTATTCTTGAGCTCTGGCATGGTCCGACGATGGCGTTTAAGGATGTTGCGCTGCAGATGTTGCCCTATCTCATGCGGGATTCTCTCGAGAAAACCGGGGAAACAAAGCGCGTCTATATACTGGTGGCGACATCCGGAGACACGGGGAAAGCAGCTCTCGAAGGATTCAAAAACGTCGAGGGTACCCGCGTACTTGTTTTCTATCCGTTCAATGGCGTTTCGGAAGCACAGCGCCTGCAAATGGTGACGCAGGAGGGCAACAATGTCGACGTTTGCGCCGTTCGTGGCAATTTTGACGACGCGCAGACGGGAGTAAAGCAAATTTTTGCGTCCGATGAGATCTCCAATCTTCTCGGCGGAAAAGGGTGGAGGCTTTCAAGCGCAAATTCCATTAATTTCGGGCGGCTGCTCCCACAGATTGTATACTATTACAACAGCTATGAAACGATGTTGGCTAAGTGCGAAATTCAGGAGGGCGAGCGTGTAAACTTCTGCGTTCCGACCGGAAATTTCGGTGATATTCTGGCGGGCGAATATGCGCGTCGCATGGGACTTCCCGTAAACAAGCTGATTTGCGCCTCCAACAGGAACAATGTTCTGACGGACTTTTTTGATAAAGGCGTGTACGACGATAACCGGC
>JBDKRF010000425.1:0-15970 GCA_039683525.1 Clostridiaceae bacterium | reverse complement strand
GCAACCCAACCCCAGTGCCAATCCGCCGAAAAACGATGCAGTGGAGCGCGTCGTCGCGCGGCTTTGGCGCGTGAGTTGCGCGCGCAGCTCTCGCGCGCTGGCAAACCTGCGCTTCGGGTCAAATCGCGTACAGGTCTCAATGAGATGCCGAAGCGAACGCGACTGAATCTTGTCGAGCGCTTCTAGTTCGTAGGAGCCGGTGCAAAGATAGAGAAGCAATATTCCGGTGGAGTAGAGATCCGAGCGCTGATCCGTTTGCTGATACCCAAATTGCTCCGGCGCTGCGGTCGCCCGCGTACCCAGATAGACGGTGTCTTTCTTTTGTGTGCTTTGATAGTTTCTGGCTGCGTCAAAGTCGATCAGCGCTAATGAACGCTGCTGCGTGAAGATCACGTTTTGCGGCTTGATGTCCCGGTGAATGACCGGTGGCGTCTGGGTGTGTAGTGCCTGTAGTGTATCGCAAAGATCGACGCAGAGCCGAACCGCCTCCGCTTCTGAAAACGGGCCGTGCCGTTCGACCGCATCATTGACGGATACGCCCGCAATATATTCGCGCAGAAGATAGGTTGATGTCTGGTCGGAAAAGCACGAGATCGCTTTCGGTAGATGCGCCGCGCGGACACGGTTGAGCACGGCATACTCCATCTGGAGTTGTTCGTGATGGCTGCCTGTTGCAACCTTGAGAACCGCAAACGAAGCGTCATCCTTACGTTTCAGCAGATAGGTCGATTTCTCCGGCGACTCCCGCAGGCAGTCGTAGAGTTCGTAGTCTGCCGAGAGTTCGCGCGGCAACGAAAACGTCTGCGAAAGAGCGCCCTGATACGCGGAGAGAAACGATAACACGTGATCCGTCATGGTTTATCCCTTACTCCAGCATCTCTTCGCCGAGTTGCTCCAGCATAAGCTCGGTATCGATCAGGTTGAGTTTGTGTTGAATGCAGTAGATCAGCGCCGCATCTCTGCGATTGCGCGGATAGAGCTCTCCACGCAGCGCGAGCTTGAGTAGGTATTGCGTTTCGTCCAGTGTCAGATGCATGCCCAACGCGATGCGGATGAGTGCGTTACGGCGCGGCGTGCGATAGCCGCTAAAGATTTGATATCCATTGGAGCGCTCAAGGTTTGCAGCGCGGATGACGTCCTGCTTGGTCATTTGGTGGTGCTCCAGCAGTATGACCAGATAGTCCGACAGACTCATTGAGGGCAGCTCATCTGCGTGATCGTGAAAAAAAGTCTCCAGTGAACGAGACTTTTCAAGTAGTGCAAACAATGCCGTTGTCGTCAAAGGTTGTTTGGGAGGATCCTTGCTCATTTATCTTTGCCTCAGGCCCATTTCTAGAATTCTAGCATTGTGCGATTTCACGTGTCAACGCTTTGCGACATGAAATTTTCGCTGTATGCAAAAAAACACACCATGCGATAGAACAAATCCATAAACGCAGGATTTATATAAAACGTTGTTTGATCAGGAGCAAACCGGTCTATGCCGGAGAATTATCAATTTCAACTTCGTCAACAGCCTTCTCGCGCTAAATTGGCATCCAAAATTATCATTTTCAATCGCTATCTTATCACGGTGCGCTGGATTGTGGGATCGATCTTGCGCGGTTGTGACACCGAGCGTAGCATAAGAATGTAAGCGCATCTCTTCTTTGCGTTACGCAACAGAAGCGTGCCGATCAACCCGCGCGGCGCGGTGCGCGGCAAGCGTGCGGGTGAAAAATGGATTGTGAGAGAGTACGATGAAAGAGATTTTGAAAAAGTTCCCAATGGATGGTGTCGTGGTTTCATGCGAACCTTACGGCAGCGGGCATATCAACGATACGTACCGCGTGGAGACCGACAAGGGTAGCCTCTATATCCTCCAGCGGATCAATACGCATGTCTTTCCCAACGTTGCAGGTCTCATGCAAAACATCGCCTCGGTGACGGAGTTTCTCAGCGCGCGCGCAAAGGACCCGCGCGAAGCCATGCACCTGGTGCGCGCGCTCGACGGCGCGTCCTTCGTGGTGGACGAAGCGGGCGGTTGCTGGCGCGTGTATGATTTCGTCACGGGCAGCTTTTGCCTGCAAAAGATCGAGCGCGCGCAGGACTTCTACGAGTGTGGGTCTGCGTTCGGCAATTTTCAGCAGATGATGGCGGCGTTTCCGGCGGAGACGCTCTCGGAGACCATCCCGAATTTTCACAACACGCCGAATCGATATGAGAAGCTCAACCGCGCGATTGCCGAAGACCGCATAGGACGCGTGAAGGATGTTTCGGAGGAGATTGCCTTTGCACTGTCGCTTGCGCAGGAGGTGGGTAAGCTGCACGCTCTGCGTGAAAGCGGCGCATTGCCCACGAGAGTTACCCACAACGACACGAAGATCAACAACGTTTTGATGGACGAGGTCACGGGCAAGGCGCTCTGCGTGATCGATCTGGATACCGTCATGCCGGGGCTTGCCGCCTACGATTTCGGCGATTCGATTCGCTTCGGCGCGGCGACGGCGGCGGAGGATGAGGAGGATCTCAGCCGTATGCGGCTGGACGTGAACCTCTTTGAGATCTACACCCGCGGTTTCCTCGCCGCCTGCCAGAACTTGACCACACTGGAGATCGAGACGCTGCCGCTGGGCGCGCTGACCATGACGCAGGAGTGCGGCGTGCGCTTTCTGACTGATTATCTGGAGGGCGACACGTATTTCAAGATTCATCGACCGGATCACAACCTGATTCGCTGCAGAACGCAGTTTGCGCTGGCGGCCGATCTCAAGCGGCACTTGCCAAAGCTGCAGGAGATCGTGGCAGCCGTTGCCCGCGGCTGAGTCCTTACGGGCAGGGCATGGCGGCAAAGCAACGCTTGGGGTATAATAGTACCGTCACCGATAACCCGGATTACGGCAGGAGGGAGGCGGCAGCGTGATACAGAACCTGAATCGATTCACCTTTGCGGCGTTCGGCGAAATCTTGCCGGAGGCGGCAGGATCGAGCGGATTTCTGCTCTCGCCGGAGTGGACGCGGGAGAGCATCTCGTTTTCGCAGGACGATGTTTGGGTGCAGTGCGTGGACACGATGCCCACCTATCTTGAGATGGAGTCGGGCACGGCTGTGCTTGCGGTCTCGCGTGAAGGGGAAACGCTGGAGTATTTTTATCTCGATAAGCCCGTTCGCCTCAACGCCGGGGTACTGTTTGCCATCGTTCCGCGCGAACGCTGCACGATCCGCCGCGCAATCCACCCGGATGGCGCTTGGACGAAGCGTGATCCGCTGGAGGCGGCTTCGCTTCCGCTCTACATCAAAAACCGGCTAGAAGTACGCGCCATCTATACGCTGTTTTATCAAGAGAAGGAGCGCGGTTTTCTTTTTAAGGGAGAGGCGCATGACCTCATCGAGCTGGTGTATGTGGACAAAGGTTCCCTGCACAATGTCGTCAACGGCGCGGACACCCTGCTTTCGCAAGGCGAAATGATGCTTTATGCGCCGGGGCTTTGGCACATGCAGTATGCCGATTTGGATGCGGAGACCAGCTTCATCACGGTGTCCTTCGACCTATCGGGAGACGTGCCGGAGCAGCTCTTCAACCATAGAATACCGCTCGGCGCGGAGTCGGCGGCGCTACTTCGCCGCATGCTGGAGGAGCGTGAGAAAAACGCGGCCTACAGCGGCGAGCTCATCCTCTGTTGCCTGCAAATGTTGCTGCTTTCCGTGCTGCAAAGCGGCGAGAAGCAGGAGGCGAAATTAAAAACGCCCGCCTCGCTGCACAGTGAGAACACGATTGTCAACGCGGCCTTAAGCTTCGTCTCCGCGCATATCATGGAGAAGCTCTCGGTTCCATTTCTCGCAAAGCGCTGCAACGTCAGCGCCTCTCGCCTGACCGCGCTGTTTCAGCAGCGGCTCTCGATTACGCCCGCGGACTATATCCGCCGTGTAAAGCTAGAGGAAAGCAAGCTCTTAATCCGCGCGGGGGAGATGAACGTTTCCCAGATTGCAGCGCATTTGAATTATTCCAGTGTGCAGCAGTTTTCGCGGCAGTTTAAAACCAAGTTTGGCATCTCGCCGAACGAATTTGCAAAATCGATCCGCTGAAGCGGACGTTCTAAGGAGATCAACTATGGTCATCGACCGGCTGGATCATGCGGCACAATACTATGCGCTCGGCAAAGGAATTGAAACCGCGCTTCGCTGGTTTGCGGCATATGCGGACGACGGATTGGCGCTGCCAGCAAAGACGGCGTTGGATGGAGAGAATATCTTCGTCAACGGCATGAACTACACAAGCGAAGCAAAGCAGCTGGGGCAACTCGAAGCGCACCGGAAATATATAGACGTGATGTACGTCGTCGAGGGCGAGGAGCGGTTCTTTTATAAGCCTATTGCCGAGGTCTCACGCGTCACCATGCCGTACGATGCGGACAAAGAGTGCCAGCTCGCGGAAATCGACGCGGACACGGCGCAGCATCGCTTTTCCGCGGGGCGTTTCCTGATCTTTTTCCCGCAGGACGGGCACCTCGCGGCGCAAATCTGGGACAAGCCCTGCAAGGTACGAAAATTCATTGCAAAAGTCGCAGTGGAGACCCTGTAAGATTCTCGCGCGCAAAATAAAAAGCCGGAAAGCATTGCTTTCCGGCTTTTTGTATCTCGCGTTATTTCGTGATCTCGACCACGAGGTGTTCAATCGCCGTGTGGCGGTGCATATACACCACGTTGAGCCTGCCGTCCTTATCCTTGCACATGGCGGGTTGGCATTTGTTGCCGGGCGCGGGCGCAAGCGTCAGAATGTTTTGCCAGGTTTTTCCCTCGTCGCGCGTCATGGCGAGCGTCAGCGGGCTGCGCTCGTGCCAGTCGGTCTCCGGCGTGTCGTTATACGCCATCAAAATCGTCTCGTCGTCCCAGCTGATCACATCGATCTTGGACTCGTTGTTGAGGATGCCGCTGGGAACGGGCTTTGTCCAGGTTTTTCCGCCGTCGCGGCTCTCACAGGTGTAGCTGGGCAGGCTGTGGTTGCCCGCAGAGCCCCAGCCGACGTTGCCGGGGCAAGTGCGCGAGAACAGGCGGATCACGCCGTTCGGGCGCAGGCACAGCGCGGGTTCGCGAATCAGGTTGCCGTCCTCGGCAAAGAGGATCGGCCCCTGCTCAAAGGTTTCGCCGTCGTCGTGGCTGATATAGATGCGGATCGCGCCAAAGTACTTATCCGGTAGCTCGCTGCTCGTGCAGGCGAACACGATCGTGCCATCCGGCAGCAGCACACTGTCGTTGCTCGCGTGACCGCTCGTGATGTTCGCGGGGTGAGCTGGTAGCCAGGTGCGCCCGCCGTCCTGCGTCTTGCGCATCCAGAGTTCGTCCCTGCCGTTGCACCAGGTGGCGAAGTTCACCTCGGTGTCGAGGAACTTCGCAAACAGCAGCGTGATCTCGCCCTTTTTGTTCTTGATCCAGATCGGATCGTGGCAGCAATAGCGAATGTCGCAGCCGACCGCGTCGGGATTCGACCAGTTCGCAGCACCGGGTTTCAGAACCGAGACCCAGTCTTTTGCGTCGCGTCCCATCGGGTCGCCGTTCCATTGCAGGAAGCCGCCGTTCCAGACGGTGAGTAGATTTCCGTTGTCCGCCATGGTGAGGCTCGGCATGTGATAGCACTGCCGCTCGTCAAACCACTCGACAACCCATTTTCGATCGATGATCTTTGCCTGCATAAAAAACTCCTTTAATGTTGTAAACGATTACTTCTGCTTGCGCATCGTGATCAACGCGCTCACCATCGACGGTATCTGTACGGGTAGAATACATCTGCCTTGCTCGATTTTTATTGTGAATTCGCTCGCCTCGCCGCGGCTCGGCAGAACGCTGATCGCGTAGATTTCGTCCTGCTTCGTAAAGTGGAGGGAAACGCCATTCGCCGCGTCCAGTGCGCCATTGACGAGGTAACAATACATCGCGTCTTCGTCCGCAAACGCGTACGGAACGAGATACGGGCTGCCTTCTACCATGGGTGCTGTCATGCGACAACTGCTTGAGAGAACATCCTGCAAAATCTCCTGCCGTACGTCGCTCAGCAGCATCGGCGGGATATCCGGTGGGCTGCCGAAGCGTCCGAAGGGGTAGAGGAGCACGCGATTTTCCACCACGACTTCGCAGGAGGAACGACGCTTGCGGAAGCTGTCGTACAGCGCGGAATACTCCGCCTTTTCCGCATTCGGCAGATACGAGATATCCAGCGCGTCTGCGCCGGAGATGACGCTGCTGGCGCGTGCGTTGGGTACGCCGGTATAGATTTTACCGTTCGTCACCTGCTCGTAGGTGTAAGCACCGCTGTTTTGCGCCATCCAGACCGCACTCGCAACGCCCGCGAGGTGACCCAGACCGAGGGAGAGAATCGTATCCAGCGCGTCGCCGTTGAGCAGCACGAAGTTCTCCGCAAAGAGTTTCTCGATCTGCTCTGTCGTCAGATTGCGGAAGTATTGGCCGGAGACCGCGCAGACACCGTGAGCATCCTCCGGCGCGGTACCGATGTACATCGGCACACCCATCGCGGGCAGCAAACCCGCCCAGAAAACCTCTTCGGGATAGAGTTCTTCCATATTCTCACCCGCCTTGGTGTGCAGCGCATAGCTCGCACGCTCGTCGATGAGTACGCAGACGCCCTTTCGCGATTTCGTAAACGCGCCGCTTTCCTGCATCGCGTTGAGCACAGGCTTGACCTCGCGCAGCATCGGCCCAAAGCCGTCCTGCTCGATGATGCCACGCCCGTTGAGGTCGAAGAGGTCGATCGTCATGCCGCTTAAGTTCAACGCGAGAGAGCTCAGCAGTTGAAAGCGCGTGAACGTCCGGCTCTTGGAGAAGCGCGAATACGGATAGTTCTCCAGCTCCGGATAGACCAGCGTCTCCGGCGCGAGCAAGGCGCGGTTGACGTAGCTCACCATGTGGAATGCCTGCAGATACTTCCACGGAACCAGTTCCTGATACGCAGGCAGGTGGATGCGCGAAACGGGTGGATTCTGCTTGCCGGAAAGTGCAGAAAGCAGCGCTTTCCAATTTCTCCCTTCGGCAGAGTGTACATATGGCACGCTGCTCATGAGCCCGACTTTGACGCCGGGATCGACGGCGTGTACCGCGGTTTCAATGGCGTTCGCCGCGCCTTCCAGCCCCGCACGGCACTCATCCAGCCAGACTTGGCGGCAGGGTGAGGGTTCACCGGGAGAAAGCAACTCCGCGACAAATTCCTCGCGCGAAATCGTCCGTCCCAGACGAGCGGAAAAGCGGCGCATGTGCTCGTCGCAGAAGCAACCGCCCCAGTGGAGCGGGTCGTGGTTGTGATAACGAAAATCGTCCTCCACCCAGACCGTGTCCGGCGCGAGGGCGGCATACCGCGCGTAGATGCGGGCGATGTAAGCACGCCACGATTCGTCCAGCGGGCAAACGCAAAGCTCCGCCGCGTTGCCATCGGGATCGACCATCGCGCGAAACGGCTGATCCGCGTGAAAGCGCTTGCCAAGATCGGCGTGCATCAGTGAATGCCAGTGATTGACGGAGAGCGTGATGCCGCGCTCCCGCAGGAGCGACCGGATGCGCCGAAGCAGATCGAGCCAAACATCCTGCTCCCGCTCATCCATATGGCCTGTGTTGAGTTCCTCGACGTTGACGAAGACCATCACGTCGTCCACGCGCGCCTCATCACAGAACGCGAGGAGCTTTGGCAACTCGATCTCGTCGTTGAACCCCGGATCACAGCAGAAGCGGAAGCAATAGCGAAACGCGTCGGGCATGAAGTCCTCCTAAAAGTGATCGATCAAGCGTTCGTGAGAGGCAAGGCGTAAAACGCGAGCATCGGGAAGCGCATGCAGTCCCACGGGACGACCTGACCGGGGTTGCTGCGCCAACTGCCGTGTAGCACGGCGCCGCTTTCCAGCGGACGGTCAAAGTGCAGCACGAGCGAGTCGTTCTTCGTTTCGTAAGAGACGAGTTTGGCAAACCCTTTCTCATCCTCTGCCTCAAAGGGAAGCAGAGAGGCCGGTGGGTCAAAGGGGTTGATCCAGTTTTTAATCTCGTCAAAGTGCAGCTCGACGGCGTCCGGCATAATCCGGACGGCCTTCGTGACCTCCGGCGCTTTCCAGTCGCGCTGTTTACCGTAAAGCGTTGCCAGCGCGCATTTTGCCGCGCGCTCGCCAAGCGTGAGGTTGCCGCCCGCGCCGTTGTGGATGAAATCGTACATCGCGACGTCCTGCGTGGCAAGCGTGTAGACGTTCTTAAGCTGGTGCATCGCGTCCCGCTGCGCCTGCCGCACAATGCCCCACTGACGATCGAGCGCGAGATCGCATTCGCAGAACTGCCGATTGAGCTGGAAGGTGATCACGGGCAGCTCCGGCTGATGAAGTGACGCGCGGACAGAGTCGACGAAGGAGGAAAATCGTGCCAGATAGGTCTCCGCGCTGTTTTCAAAGCCCTCCGCCTCGCCCTGATACCAGAGCATTGCCTTGGGGTGAAGGTCGTAGTCAGAGAGCTGCTCGAGCATGTTTGTGGTCAGCGCGCCGTTTTCGGCGGGGTTCCACCAGCGCAGCGGAGAGCCGCCGTATGCGCTCATGACGAGGCCGATGGGGTAGCCCAGCGTACGCTTGAGAATCTTGGCAAAGTGCAGCCAGGGCGTATGGCCGGGGTTATGGTTCTCAAAGTGGCCGAGGTGTACGGAGCCCGTGGTCTCGCCCAGCGGGTGCGCGGCGAGGTCCCATACTCCGCTGTCGCGCAGGAGGTGTACCCCGATCTCCGGCGCGTCCTCAATCGGGTCTTTGGCACGGCCCGCGGCGTTACTTTGTCCCGCGATGACGAACACATCGCCAACGCCGACATGATGCACCATGTCCCCGCGCGTGGTGGAGAGCCCGTCCCAACCCTCGTAGTCCATATAGGTTTCAATGCGATATGGGCCGCCCGCGGGAACCGCGTCGAAGACGATCTCCCAAGTTTCATCGTTCGTCACTTGGCAGAGCGTCCACGGCACGATGTTTTCGCCGCTGGACTCGAGTGCCACGCGCGCCTTGACCGTGATCTTTCCGGTCTCGACGCGCGAGAACTGGAGCGGCAGCTCCTGACTTAAGTGTACGCGGCGGCAGTTGCCGAAGACGCGGATGGTTGCCGTGCCGCGCTCGTTTTGCTGAAAGATTTGCCAGGGGGAAACCCCGCCTGTAATGGTGACGCCAAAGTCCATCATATGGATCGATTCCTTTCGCGAAGTTGCGACGTTTTGTTGGTTGACTAGCTTGATTATAGCACCGTTTGATTCATTTGGACCGCTGCTCCGTCGTGCCGAAACAGCTGTCATAACCGCTATAACCAAGAACCTCCGCCCCAGTTTGGAGCGGAGGCTCTTGCTTGTGTGAGTGTGAGTTGTGAGTTAAGCCGTTCTAGTCGCTGCTAGGTCTTTATTGCGCCGCGCGAGCGGTTGCAATCGCGTCATTGACCATGGTCTCGAGGCTGGCAGCGCCTGCTGCTTCATATGCCGCGACGTATTCCGCCCAACCGGTTTCCACGTCGAGCTGACCGCCGAGCATCTGGGTCAGGTACTGGTTGGTGATGTCCTGCAGCTTGGTGCGGATATCGGCAGCCTCGGAGGGCAGCACGATGAGACCGTAGTAAGCGGGCAGTTTGGTGACTGCTTTGTCGGTGTAGCCCGCGAGCACGCCCTTGGCGTAGTCGACAAGCGCTTTGTCCTGCTCGGTCGCCCAGCTGTTACTGTTGTCGATCGGTGCGGAGACCGCGGTCCACCAATCGTTGTTGGCGAAGTCGACTTCATACTCCGTGCCGCTGAAGAGGTAGCTGAACCACACGTACTTGCAGCGTCCGTCGCCGTAGCCGTAGGGTGCCGTTGCGGAGTTCCAGAAATCCACGCCCTGTGCGTCGTTGTAGACGTAGTTGTTCGTGTTGTGTAAGAGATCCTGACCTGCGGTGCTAGCGAGGTATTCCACGAGGTCAAGCACGCGCTCCGGATTCTGGCAGGAGGTCGGGATGAAGTAGTGTGCGCCAACCCACGTGCCGGTGGTGTAGGTGTGACCGTAGTTGCCGTCCTTCGTGAGGGCAACGCCGAGGGTCAGATCGCTCTGCTTGGCTTCGGGGTTCGCCGCGAGCCAGCATTCTTTGTAGAAGTCACGGAACTGGCCCGGATAGCCGAAACCGAAGTTCATGGCGCCGATCTTGCCGAGGCCGAAGTCCGCATATGCATCGTCGAAGTCGCTCTTGACGCCGATGCCGCTGTCGAGGCCGCCGTCTTTATAGAGCTGCGCGAGCTGCTTGACAACTTCCTTGGAAGCATCGCTCGTGGTCGCCAGCGTCCATTTTTCGCTGTCGGTGCCGAGGTCGCCGGAGAGGATGAAGCCGTTCCAGACGTCGCCGTTCGGCGCGAGGATGGAGGTACCCTGCGGGGCCGCAAGGGTCTTGTCGATCTCGCTCCAGTTGGTCAGCTTGTCGTTGCGGGGCCACCAACCGACGTAGCCACCCTGGCCCGCCGCGGAGGCGTAGGTCAGGAACTCGTCAACCGTCTGGGGAACCGCGCCGCCGTTGACTTTGTCAAGGATCGCCTGGTTGTAGACGGAGATACCGGCATAGGCGGGATCCGCAAACGCCGCGATGGAGTAGATGGCGTAGGCTTTGTTTTCATCGCCGGTGTAGAGCTTGTTGTACATCTTGTACTCGGCGCTGTTCATGATCTTGCTCAGCGTCGGGTAACGATCGGGAGAAGCGTTGACGATATCGGAGAGGTTGTAAACGAGGTCTTCGCTCACCCACTTGGTGATCTTGTCGGTCTCGCCCCAGGTGGGGAAGAGATCCGGCGCGCCGCCCGTGTAGAGCTCGGTCTGCATACGATCGTCAAAACCGTCCGTGCCGGTGTCGTATTCGAGGGTCACGTTGACTGCGCTCTCGATGGACTTTTTGATCGGATCAGCGGCCATGCCGTCCACGTCATCGATGCTGTTGCCGAACTGGGCAAAGCGGATGTTGACGTTTTCGCGGTCCGCATTGGTTTCCACTACGGGTGCGGCTGTTGCTGTGGCATCGGCTGCGGTTGCATCCGACTGCGTGGTTGCTGCAGCAGGGGCAGCTTTGCAGGCCAACGAGGTGAAGGCCAGAACTACCACGAGAAGCAGTGCCATGAACTTCTTCATTTCTAATTCCTCCTGTTTATTATCATGATTACCGCATTCGAGCGGCAAAAATGTCGATTGGAGTGCTCGATTCCCGGTTTTTGGGAATACGAAACCAAGCGGTGGGGTAACCACCTATTTTTTCACCATTACTCTTTGATTGCGCCTAGGGTGATTCCGCTGGTGAAGTACGGCTGTAAGAACGGGTAAACGATCATGATGGGCAGCATGGCGCAGATGATGGTCGCCATACGGAGCGCCATCGGCGGCGGCAGCGTGAGCCCGATGGAGACCGCGCCGTTTCGCACCTGATTCATCATCGACTGATCGACCAGCATGCGCCGCAGGATCCAGACAAAGGGCTGCAGGTTCGTTTTGTTCGAGATGAACATCATGTAGCTGTAGTAGTCGTTCCAGTTGATGACCGAGATGAACAGCGCGACCGCCGCCAGCATAGAGCGGGAAATCGGCATGATCACGCGGAAGAAGACGCCGACCTCTGTGCAGCCGTCGATCAGCGCCGCCTCCTCCAATTCCTTGGGAACCGAGTAGGAGAAGTAGTTGCGCATGATCACGAAATAGACGATGTTGAGCCCGCTCGGCAGTACCATCACCCAGAATGTACGCAGTAACCCGAGGTCTTTGTAGAGCATGTACTGCGGGATGAGTCCGCCGGTGAAGAAGAGCACAAACACGACGAGCGCGTTGATGAGCTTCATTCCCTTGACGTGGCTCTTGCTGCAGGCATATGCCATCGTGGAGGTGATCAGCATGCTCAAGGTCGTGGCGAGCACGGTCTTGGCAACCGAAATCCACATGCTGTTGGTAAACGCCTTTGTGCTGAAGATCGCCTGGTAGTATTGCAGGTCGATTCCGCCGAGCGGCAGAATCATCAGCCCGCCTTTGACGTATTCCTCATATGGCGTAATGGAACTGATCAACACATACCACATGGGGTAAACGCAGATAATTGCAAACAGAATACAGAAGGCATATACGAAGACGTCATAGAAGTTGAATCCAGCCTTGCTGAGCATGGTGACGCGGTAACCCGCTTGCTTAAGAGTTTTCCGACTCATCTATAGCCTCCTTTCTTACAGGATGCCCTGTACGTCGAGCTTGTTGACAAACTTGTTGGCGATGAGCACAACGATGAGGCCCATGGCGTTGAGCAGGAAGTTGGTTGCGGTGGAGAGCTCAAAGTTTGTTCCGCCGCCGCCGAGGCTGATGCGATAAATATAGGTAGAGAGCACATCGCCCGTGGAGAGCACGTAGTTGTTATAGAGGTTGTACACCTGATCGAAGTTGCTGACGAACAAGCCCGCCAACTGGAGAATCAGCATGATCGCGATGGAAGGCATGATGCGCGGGATCGTGATGTGAAACATCATATCCTTGCGGTTTGCGCCGTCGATGGCCGCGCTCTCATACAAGGTCGGGCTGATGCCCGCGAGCGCCGCGAGATAGACGATGGTGGAGTAGCCGGAGGTCTTGATGATGTTGGAGATCACGAGGATTCCGCGGAACAGCTCCGGCCGCTTGAGGAAATCGATCGGTGTGCCGCCGAGTTTGGTGATCACCTGGTTGACGACGCCGCCGAGATCCGCCGAGGAGGGATACTCCAGAAAGACCTGAACCAATCCGGCGAAGATGACCCACGAGAGGAAGTAAGGCAGGTAGACCGCAGTCTGCACGACGCTCTTGACCCGCTTTATGCGCATTTCGTTGATCATCAGCGCGAGGAAGACGGAGAAGGTGAATCCGAACGCGAGGTTATAGACGTTGATGAGGAGCGTGTTCTTAAACGCGCGGACGAAGTTCGGGTCCGCGATCATCTCTCTGAAGTGATCGAGCCCTACCCAGGGACTGCCGAGCACACCGAGGCGGGGAGAATAATCTTTGAATGCGAGCGTGATGCCGTACATCGGCGCGTATTCAAAAACGAGCAGAAAACAAAGCCCCGGCAGTACCAGCATATAAAGAAACCAATATTTCTTCATATAACGATACATGCGGGTTATGAAAGAAGCGCGATAAGGTGCGTTCTTTGCGCTTGCCCTGGGCTTGCTGTTCGCTCGTGAGGGCGAGCCGTTTCGATCCATCAATAGGCCCCCTGTTAATAATATTAGTTAATATTAGTATTTTTGATTCGTTCCATTTTTGGTAGATGTTTCCGTACGAGATGGAACCAGATCTGTGATAATTTGGGTTGAATCGCGGCATGATGCCGATTTTCTGCCCCGTTTCTACACGCATCATACTAAATAAAAACATATAAGTCAATATTACTTCGAAAATAGTAGTTAACTAATTCATAATTTGTGTTAGAATAATAGCGGTATTAGTTGCTAATAAAAGCTAATATTAACGGAATCAATCCGTAACGGACTCCATGATCATAAGTGACCAACGGAAAGCAGAGGACACAGGAATCATATGACAAAGAACATTGGCTTTATCGGATACGGCCTTCGCTCGCGTACGATGATGAAGGCGTTTGCGGCCATCGAGGCGGACATCCGCGTGATCGCGATCGTCGACCCGCGTGCGGAGCAGATTCGCGTTGAGACGGCGGATGACCCGCGTCTTACGAATACAGTATCTGTAGAGAGCGCCGAGGCGCTGCTCAAGCGGGACGAGCTGGATGGCGTGTTTGTCGGTACGCGTTGCTCGCTGCACACGGACTTTGCAAGCAAGGTGCTGGCAAGCGGCATTCCGCTCTATCTCGAAAAACCGGTCTGCATCAATGACGAGCAGTATGCGCGCCTCAAGACCGCGGCTGCCGGTAAGACCGACCGCGCGGTGGTGTCGTTTCCGCTTCGCGTGTCCCCGCTCGTACGCGAGATGAAGCGCATCGTGGACAGCGGGCTTCTCGGCAAGCTCACCATGGTGCAGGCGATCAACAATGTGCCTTACGGCAGTGTATATTATCACAGTTGGTATCGCGATCCAAAGGAGACCGGCGGGCTGTTTTTACAGAAAGCGACACACGATGTGGATTATATCGCGTATCTGACAGGAGAAACGCCGGTGGACGCCTTTGCCCGCACGGCTAAGCTCTATTATAAAGGAGACAAACCCGCTGGGCTACATTGCCCGGACTGCGCGGAGTATCATACCTGCCAAGAGTCGAGCTATGTGGTCAAGCATATCTTAAAAGAAGAAGTCACGGGAGATGCCTGCTGCTTTGCGGTCGATACCGGCAACGAGGACTGCGCCAGTGCAATCTTTACGCTGCCGAGCGGGGCGATCGTTTCCTACAATCAAAACTTCGTGGCAAAAAAAGGCGCGGCGCGGCGCGGCTGCCGCCTCATTGGCACCGACGCGAGCGTAGAGTTTGATTTCTATACGGGCGAGATTCGCGAGGATCGCTATGATATGCCCGAGACGGTGACCCACGTGTTCCAGAGCGGCGCGCACTCGCACTTCGGCGGAGACGAAGCCCTCGCGCTGGAATTTATGGGACTCATGGACGGCAAAAAGCCGGAATCCGACCTGCGCGCGGGGCTCAACAGCGCGGCGGTCTGCTTAGCAGCCAAGCGAAGCAGCGAGAGTGGGAAGTTGGAGTCGGTACGGTTATAATGAAGAAGACGCGGGTGCATGCATTCCTGCAAATCCCCGCGCAATCTAGGAAACGGACGAGTGAACACCGATGATGCAAGCGCAGCGGACAATCTATCTTCCCAATACGGAGGGCAGCATCCTCACCTTTGACGTGGGCACAAGCGCGCTGAAAGCTGCGCTGTTTACGCCGGAGTTGGAGCTGGTGGCTCTGGCTTTTGTCGCCTATCAGGCGCGCGCGGAAGGCGACAGGGTTGAGATGGAGCCGGGGGACTACCTAGGAGCTATGAAGGAGTGCATTGCCGCGCTCGGCATGCCGAGAAAGCTTCTCGCCATCAGCATCACAACCCAGGGCGAGACGCTGATTCCGGTCGGCAAGGCGGGTGAGCCGCTTCGGCGCGCCATCGTCTGGCTGGATGCGCGGGCGGAGCGCGAGGCGGAGGAGATCTCCCGCGCGCTGGACGTAGACGCGTTTTATCAAACCACGGGTCTGCCGGAGATCAACGGCGCGCTGCCGCTTTGTAATGCAAGCTGGCTTCGGCAAAATGAGCCGGAGGTGTTTGAGCAGACGCATCAGCTGATGCTATTAGAGGATTACATCCGTCTATTTTTGACGGGTGAGAGCGCGACGCATGCAAGCCTCGCCACCAGCACCGGCTGGCTCGACGTGAATACGGGTGACTATTGGCAGGCGGCGTTGGATGCCGCGGGGATCTCCCGCGTGCTCTTACCGCAGTTGCTGCCTTCCGGCGCACCGGCGGGGCAGCTGACCACGCAAGCCGCGCGGTATCTCGGACTTCGTGCGGGTGTGCCTGTTTTTACGGGCGCGATGGATCAAACCGCCGCCGTTCTCGCGCTCGCGACGCGCAAAAACGCCGCGGTCGAGACGCTCGGCACCGCGCATGTGGTTGCGGCGGCGACCGCAAACCCCGTGTTTGACCCGACGAAGCGGGTGACGATCTATCGCCACGCGCTGGAGGATCAATTTGTTTGTCTACCGATTGGCAACACCGGCGGCATGGCGCTGACGTGGTTTTTGCGCGAGTTTGGCCTGCGCGGGGAGGATTACGCGGCGCTCGACCGCCTCGCGGCGACGGCGGCCCCCGGCTGCAACGGAGTGACGTTTTTACCATATCTATGCGGTTGCGTCAATCCGGAACCGATTCACAACGCGCGGGCGGGATTCTTCGGCGCGGGGCTTTCCAGCACGCGGGCGGAGTTTGCGCGCGCGCTGCTCGAGTCCGCGGGCTATGAGCTGAGGCTCTTTCTAGAATTATTGCGGGAGCAGGGGTGTCAAACCGACA
>JBDKRF010000424.1:0-3635 GCA_039683525.1 Clostridiaceae bacterium | reverse complement strand
CACTACGCTTATATGCTCCTTCGCGGGCGCGACTTTGAAAACGGTATTTATTCGGAAGACCTCCGTGTCCAGCAGTTTGACAAGCTGAAAGTGGTGCTTGATAAAGTGCTGAATGTGCAGGTTTGGAAGAACTTTATCAAGTGCGTGGAGGCGGCGGGATTCGTTTCTAAGGCATTGATTTCTTCGGAGAACGCCTTAGTCTATTCCTACGCAATGTACCTAATCGGCAAATTCGACTATGGTATGGACGAATCCGCTCTTAGAAAGCTGATAGCGAAGTGGTTTTTTATGACAGCAGTCACTGGCTATTACACAGGCTCACCCGAAACCGATATGGAGGCGGATATGGCGGACTTGCGCGGCGTGAAAACAGCCTCTGCTTTTGTGACGTTGCTCGAGAGTAAAATCGCCGCCGTGTTCACAGGCGACTACTTCAATATTTCATTGCCGAACAATTTGGCGAACTCAGCGCCGCGCAACCCGTCATGGTTTGGGTATTGCGCAGCCCTCAATGTCCTCAATTCAAAGGTACTTTTCTCGACCTTGCACACGAGAGAATTATTCAGTCCGACCGCTGATGGGACAAAGTCCGCGCTTGAACGCCATCATCTGTTCCCGAAGGCATACCTCGCCCGAATCGGAATCACAGACGACCGCGACCGCAATCAAACGGCGAACTTCGCTTTTATTGAGTGGAGCGACAACATTGAAATTCTCGATACAAGCCCGGCCGAATACATGAAAGATCAGCTTGCAAAAATCCCTGACGAAGAAAGGGCCAGCATTTATGCCGACCACGCTTTGCCGGAAGGATGGGAGCAGATGGAATATGCGGACTTCCTTCGCCAGAGGCGTGTCCTTATGGCAAAGGTCATTAAACGTGGGTATGAAAGGTTGAAATAAGGGGACCGCTTATGACCCACCGGGAACTTATTGACTACTGCCTGACATATCCCGCGGCCTACGAAGATTATCCGTTTAACGATATAGTGGACGCGGGTACTACGCAAAGCCGCTTGTGATAAGAGACGTAGAATAATACCGTCTTTGTCAGCAGTGGTTTGGTATTTCTGCGTATATAGACAGGCCGTTTTTGCTCGTGTGGCTTGAAAAACATTGGACGCTTGTTTTGGCCAAAGGAGGTGATGAGCGTGAAAAGGAACTGTTTGCATCCTTTTCCTCTCTATTTGTGCCTTGAGCACTGCGAAAGGAATGGATTTTAACATGCTAAACAAAGCGATTGCGATCGCCGCGAAAGCACATGACGGGCAGGTCGATAAAGGGGGCAATCCATATATTTTGCATCCGCTTCGAGTGATGATGAATTGCGAAAGCGAAGCCGCGAAGATTTGCGCCGTGCTACACGATGTGATAGAGGATACGAATATTACTCTTGAGGATTTAAAATCGCAGGGCTTTGACGACGAGATTTGCGCCACTCTGGATTGTTTGACAAAGCGAAAAAGCGAATCTTATGATGTTTTTATCAGTCGCGTTTTGCCAAACGAACTCGCCTGTCGTGTGAAACTTGCGGATTTAACCGATAATATGGACTTAACCCGTATCAAAAATCCAAGCGTGGAAGATGAAGCGCGGATTCGAAAATACAAACTGGCCGCCGACCGAATTTCAGACGCCTTGCCGTATGCCGACGCGATTCCGAACTGCCGGTTGGTGGAGATTAACGGAGTCAGCGAGATTCATCCCGCCATATCGAGCGACCAGTTTTGTGATATGTTCATCCGTTTTATTGAAGCGCACGGTTGGTTTTTCGACGGTGGTTTTAAGGATATAACCGACGAGAAGCAGGAGGATTGCCATCGCCCGGTAGGGCATCACGATTATGACGCTTAGGTAAAACCACGATTTGATTAAGACGAAAGCGAGGGAACGATCAATGACCGAAAGCAAAGCACAGAAAATTTTTGAAAAATATAATCCGGCCGATGCGGTAACCCGCTGCCCGAACGGACGCGCCCCTGTCCGCAAATCGCTGGATGTTTACGCAAGGGCGGCCGTGAATCTCTATGGTGTCATTTCCAAAAAAGAATTTGCCGAAATATTCAACCGTCAAAACGTTGAACAAACAACCTCAAACGAGATTGTAACGCTGCTGCTGCCGCTCGTGCTGAAACATAAATGGTATTGCTTTTATAAAGAGTACATCGTTCACTACTGGGCAATCGACGATTTTGAGTACGCCGATTCTTGGCTCAGAGAGCAGGGAGACAAGCCAAGGTTCATCCCTGAAAAGAACGAACTGCTGAAGTTTGAAAGTCAGTATTACGAGAGCGAAACGCAAGCGTCTTACTGGAATAAACTCTATGAGTTCGTCGTCAAAGAGTGGCCGGATAATAACCAGAAATACCGCTTCTACAACGAATTGAAAAAAATTTCAGCGTTCAGTACGGGAATTCAGGAAGTCAGCGCGCTGCTAGAAAAATATGGGTTAGTTTTTAACAGTGAAAACCAAGCGCGGACATTTTTCAACCTGCTGATGGATGCCCGCAACAACACCCGGCTTTGGTCGAATAAAGGCTATTCTCCCAACGAAATGCGAAAGCTTCTGGGTAGCCGTTCTCCCAAGAGCGACCCGTCGCAGATCATCGTGCAGAAGCAGAAAAAGGTAGGCCCGAACGACCCTTGCCCTTGTGGAAGCGGCAAGAAATATAAGAAATGCTGCCGCCTGATCGAGGAAGCCCAGACAGCGCAGCTTTCCAGAAGCGAATGCGCGTTGTTTTATGAAACTTGGTATGGTTTAATGAGCTTCGTCAACGAACGCAAAAAAGTAATCGATGTGGTGATAAAGCCGGTGTATCCCAATCCGGTCAGCGACGAGCATATCTATAAGGTGCGCGAAGTTTTCTGGGAAAATCCGAAATTGATAGACGATTACTTGGACGCTGCAGCGCTCCCGGACGACAAGACCACGCTTTTGAAAAGCTGGCGTGATCACCACAAAAAGGGCATGTTCTTTTTGGTGGACTACAAGCCCGAATACGCAGTGGTAATCGGTGGCAATGGGCAAAACGAAGACAGGCTTTACGGTGTTAAAGGCATCAGCCGGTCGCTGTCGGATGCCATGCAGCGCGAATTGCCGATACAATTTGAGACCGTGCTGCTGCCCTTTCAGGATAAAATCATCTATGACAGCTTTATAAGTTCGATGCCCATCGGTTTTGCTGAAGGCGCGAAGCGGGCGTTCCGGGAAATGTACGAAAATGCGCTGGATCATGGGATTATCACGCGTTTGGATGATTGTAAATGAAAAAGCTGAACTGAAACAAGGCGGCGAAAGAATTTGAAACGGTTGACGCCGTAACGCACCTGTTCTATAACACGATTCCGCTTGGCTTTGAAATGGATTGTGGAAAAGCCTTTGAAGCTGCTTATCCCAACACGAAGGTTTTTATCGACTATCGGGAACTTGACCAGATGATCGATAGGATCGACAACATCCATCTACTTGGTTCCGCTATTTTTTTTGCGGTTGCGGTATTTCACGCATTGGGCAAGCCCCTGCGAGGATATTCTTGCATTTGAACCCATTTTCCGCACCCTGCACGGGTATAAAAAATAATTTTTAAATATGGAAAATTTTACAAAGGTACAGGCATTGCCGGCGTCGAAGTACC
>JBDKRF010000423.1:0-5484 GCA_039683525.1 Clostridiaceae bacterium | reverse complement strand
CGAGTTTGATGCGATCTCCTCCTGCGTAGTCGGCGGCGTATCGCTCAGCGGCGGCATCGGCACAGTACCCGGGGTCATCATCGGCGTGATCATATTCACGATCATCAGCTATGGTCTTGCGTTTATCGGCGTCAATCCGAACTGGCAGCTTATCATCAAGGGTGTGATCATCTGCAGTGCGGTTGCGCTCGATATGAGAAAGAACGCGCAATAATTACACAGTAAACACACAGAAGGAGTTTTCATGAAACGATATCAACTCAGCAATGCACTCTCGATTTCGGCGGTTGTACAGGGCTTCTGGCGTCTGGACGGCTGGAACTTTTCCGCGGGCGAACTCGCAGGTTTTATGAACGCCTGTATCGATCGCGGGGTGTCCACCTTTGACACCGCGGAAATCTACGGCGGCACCGTCTGCGAAACGCTGATGGGTGAAGCATTCAAGAAAGACCCAACGATCCGCAAGCGTATCGAGCTGGTCTCCAAGACGGGTATCTTCGTCGAAACGATCGACGGCAAACCGTTTGGCTACTACAATACGTCTTATGAGCGCGTGATGCAGTCCTGTCATGAGAGCCTCAAGCGCCTGAACACGGATTCGCTGGACTTGTACCTCATCCATCGTGAAGACCCGTGTTTGGATGTTTGGGAGACGGCGCGCGCCCTCAAGCAGCTCAAAAAGGACGGACTCGTCCGCGAAGTCGGCGTCTCCAACTTTGATCCATATAAGTTCAACGCGCTCAACAAGGCCATGGACGGCGCGCTGGTCACCAACCAGATCGAGTGGAACCCCGTCTGTTTTGAGCACTTCAACTCCGGCATGATGGACCTGCTCACCGTAGAGAAGATTCATCCCATGATCTGGTCCCCGCTCGCGGGCGGCAGGCTCTTTAGCGACGACGCGGCCTGCGCCGGTGCGATGAAGAAGATCGGCGAGATAGCTCAGCGCCACAACGTCGATCCTTCCGTCATCGTGTATGCCTGGATCTTCTATCATCCGGTCGGCGCCGCGCCCATCACGGGCACGAACAAGCTTGCCCGCCTCGATCACGCGATTCAGGCGCTGAATGTCAAGCTGGCGCATCACGAGTGGTTTGAAATCTATGCGGTCAGCGGCCAGCAGAAGATTCGATAATATCATCCGTCAGAGAGCCGAGCGACTCTTTGCTTGGCGAGTCAAGTGATCCTCAGAAATTGCCTTCCTGATGCGGCAGCCCCCTGCTCGAGAGAGACGAGCAGGGGGTTGTCGCTGTTTTGTGCTGCAAATGGAGCGGGGATCACATCGTGTGTTGACGCGGTGGATTCGGTGTGCTATGATGATTTTGCGCAATCGGTTGCGCACACTTCTTTCCGGTTGATGGATCGTATCAACCATCGGAGCGAGCATACATGCCCCATGAACGACACAACCTGATATTGGATGATATGGCCGCTGAACTCGGCCTCTCAAAATCGACCGTTTCCCGCGCGCTGTCCGGCAACGGGCGCATCAGCGACGAAACACGCCGCCGCGTTGTGGACTATGCGGAGCGTCACGGTTTCACCCCGAATAGCATCGCAAGCAGCCTTGCCCGCTCGCAGACAAACAATATCGGCGTGGTGATTCCGACCGAAGCGTTCTATAGTGAAATTCCTTTTTTCCACGAGTGCCTGATGGGCGTATGCGAGGCGTCGATTCAGCGCGACTACGACGTGTTGATTACGCCCGTCGGCGAAGGAAACATCTCCGTACTCAAGAGAATCGTCAGCCGCCGCAAAGTGGATGGAATCCTCCTGACCCGCTCGCTCGTTGTGGACTATCCGGCGGACTATCTCAAAGCCGCACGCATTCCGTTTGTCACCGTCGGTTCCTCCAGCGACGCAAACATGGTGCAGGTCGATACCGACACCACGGCGGCATGCCAAACCCTGACGGAACAGGTTCTCGAGCGGAGCGGGCAAACGCCCGCGCTGATTCTTGGGCCATTGGACTATATCGTGAACCAGAACCGCCTTGAGGGATTTTCCCTTGCGCTGGCTGCTGCGGGGCGCGCGCTGGCCGACGCAATTGTCGTCTCTGGCATATCTGGCGGCAAAAACGTGCGGGAAGCCTGCCGCAGCGTGACGCAATCCGGCGTGGATTCCATCATCTGTGGGGACGACTTCATCTGCGCTAAAGTGATCGAGCAGCTGCGTGAGGACGGACGAAGCGACATCCGCGTTTCGTCGTTTTACAACAGCGACATCCTCAGAAACCTACCGTTCGTCGACCTTGTCGTGAGTGTGGATGTACACGCTTATGGCATTGCATCCGGCAATCTACTGATCGACCTGATTGAAAACAAACCGGTTCCAAAAAAGACATTTGTCCCACACGTCATACTGCAATACAAGCACTGACCGATACCGATACACATTCGAAAGAAGACATTTGTACCACACTTCATACTGCAATACAAGCACTGACCGATAACGATACGCATTTTTAAAGAAGACATTTGTACCACACGTCATACTGTAATACAAGCACTGACCAACTATTTTACGCATTTTAACAGAGCTATCGTTTCAAACGCAAAAAATCAGGAAACATTGCGATTGCTGTTTTATTTATGGAATGCGCAAGCGGTTGCGCAATGACGAAACACAAACTTTAAGAATCGACAAGGATGAACGATATGCCAAATCCACTGATTCTCAACGTAATTCACCGACCGGAGATGGTGCCGGAATATGCCGAAACTGTCATGACGCGCGACGCGAACGGCGCGGAGGTGAAAAGCGCGCTCGTGAAGGAGTCGCTGGACATCTTCCGCCTTCAGCAGGAGATCGCGCACAAAAATAATATCAAAACGACGATTCAGATGACATACGCCTCGCTGTTTTCCGAGGAGGCGGTCGCGCTCGCGAAAGAGCACCACGAAACCTTTGGTGACGAGATCGCGCTGACGCTGCTGGGCCTGCCTTGCGAACAGTTTCGGGAGAAATATAAGACTAAGGACTTTTGCATCTGGATGTTCTCCAAAGAGGACAAGATCGCGATTGTCGAAGATGTCTTCGAGAAGTTTTACGCGTGTTTCGGGTTCTATCCCGCCTCGACCGGTTCCTATTATATGGACGCGTGGCTGATTAACCAGATCAAGCAGCGCTATCCGAGCGTGCGCTGCGCGGTTGCGACCTGCTTTGAGGAAGGACCGAAGGCATACCACACCTGCAACAACAGCTGGTATACGCTGATGGATGGCGGCCCGTGGAACCCCTGGATTCCCTCCAAACAAAACACGCACGCGCCCGCCGCCAACGAGGAGGAAGATAGCGGCATCGTCGCGATTCCGCATTTATCCCGCGATTTGATCGCCTGTTTCGACGGCAATGGCAGCAACTTTGGCACGCATCCGCAAAACGTGCTGCGCGGGATGATCTATCAGGACGGGCAATATCCGTATCTTTTTAATCTCATCGATCAATATCGTCATCTTGAAAAATACAACCGCGGTTTTGCATACAACATGATGTTTGTGGGTCCCGGCTGGATGAACAAGCTCGGTCGCTGGGAAGCGCCGTATTCGCTGCTCGTCAAGAGCTATGAGGACGATCTGGCGTATTATGCGCAACTCAAGGAGCGCGGCGAACTCGTCGATTTGACGATGAGCGAGCTTGCGGATACCTATCGCGCGACGCACACCTATGCGCAGCCGGAGTGCGCGCTCTGGCGCGACATTCTCTATGGCTCGGAGAAGCAGCACTTCTGGTATTGCGACCCGTACATGCGCGCAACGCTGGACATGAACCAGGGCGGAGCCATCATCGACCTGCGCCCGTATGTGGCGAAGCTGGAGACCGAGATGGGCATCGGAACCCGGCACATTCAGGACGTCAGTTATCCTTTCCTGATTCAGGCGCATTACCGGGCGGGATATTTTACGCACTATGCAGGAGAAGGCACAATCAAGAGCTGCAAGGTATCGTTCGGCGGCGAGGAGGCGGATCTCTGCCTGACCCGCACCAAGGCGCATTTTAAGGATGAAGGCGACGCACGCTTACTAACACTCGATCCGGTCGAGCTGAAACTCGGAGAATTGACCGCGATGGTGCAGACGACGTTTCGCTTTCGCGAAGGTAGCGCGAAAATCGAGATCAACCGCACTGTGCTGTCCGTGAGTGCACCGGGCGCAAAGTTGCACCTGAATGAATACATGACTGCCTGCTATGGCACGACGGAATATCCGGAGGATATGACCGGCATTACGCTCTCGGTATCCGCACCGGGCAAAACCGCGCAGATCGATTACGCCTACCGTTGCCGTGAAGAGGTGCTGGAAGGCGCGAGCGAGGTGTGCGCCGTACTGCCGCAGATTCAAACTGCGGTAAAAATGACGTGCGCAAATACCGCGTGCGGTTATATTCGCGAAGGATACGCGTTTTCACCCATGTTTACGCTGGGGTATGAGGCGGAGATTGGAGAAGGGGAGACGTTGACCACATGGCTCAGTCTGGAAAAGGCAAACTAAATTTTCGCTGTCCTTCGTGCTTTATGCGCGATTTGGACATGGATATGTTTTACGATCCCGACAAGGGGGAGTATTACTGCATTCGCTGCTGCTATCACGGCGACGAGAAGGATGTTTTGGAAAAGAATCAGATGGCGCGCTTTCGCTACCGCGATATGCTCCGCCGCATCACCGCGTGGGAGGATTGAGCGTGTTTGATTTGGGAATGGACTTCTCCACGTTGGAGGAGACGGAGGCGCTCGGCGGTATTTTTCGACAGGATGGAGTAGCGGGCGATCTCGTGGAGATCCTCGCAAAAAACGGCGTGAATGCCGCGCGGCTTCGCCTATGGGTCAATCCGTATTCGCCATCCGGCGCGCCCTATGGTGGCGGCACCTGCGATCTTTCGCTCGTCATCCGTCTTGCGCGGCGCGCGAAGAACGCGGGCATGCGATTCCTATTGGATCTGCACTACAGCGATTTCTGGTGTGATCCCGGCAGGCAGCTCTCCCCGAAGGGCTGGGAAACACTCGCGTTGCCGCAACTGACCAAGCGGGTCTACGACTATACCCGGGATGTGTTGGCGAAGCTGGAATTGGAAGGCGTTTCGCCGGACATGGTGCAGGTTGGCAACGAGATCACCAACGGCATGCTCTGGCCGCTGGGCCGCTTGAGCGATCCGGAGCCGGGGCGTGCGCGGCAGGGGTTTGACGCGCTGAGCTGGCTGATCAACGCGGGTTGCCATGCGGTGCGTGAGCACTCCTCGGCAAGCGTGATGCTGCATCTCGAGCGCAGCGGGGACAACGCCGTCTGGCGCGAGTGGTTTGACCGGTTGATCGCGCGCGGGGCAGTCTTTGATGTAATCGGTGCCTCGTATTATCCCTATTGGCACGGAAGTTTTGACGCACTGAAACACAATCTCAACGACATGATCGCGCGCTACGGCAAAGACGTGATGATCGTTGAAACGGCGTATGCCTTTACCTCCGAGCATTTTGATCCCGCGCAGGCGGGC
>JBDKRF010000422.1:0-2129 GCA_039683525.1 Clostridiaceae bacterium | reverse complement strand
GCGCTCGATGATGCGACCGTTTTCGAGTACCATGATCACGTCCGAATTCTGCACTGTCGAGAGGCGGTGGGCGATCACGAACACCGTTCTGCCCTTCATGAGCGCATCCATGCCCCGCTGAACGATGGCTTCCGTGCGCGTGTCGATGGACGACGTCGCCTCGTCGAGAATCATCACCGGCGGGTCGGCGACCGCAGCGCGCGCAATCGCGATGAGCTGACGCTGCCCCTGCGAGAGGTTGGAACCGTTTGCGGTTAGCGGCGTTTCATATCCTTCCGGCAGGCGCGTGATGAAGTCGTCCGCACCCGCGAGTTTCGCCGCGGCGATGCACTCTTCCTGCGTCGCGTCCAGCTTGCCATAGCGGATGTTTTCCAGCACCGTGCCCGAAAAGAGGTTGGTGTCCTGAAGCACCATGCCGATAGCGCGCCTGAGATCCGGCTTACGAATCCGGTTGATGTTGATGCCGTCGTAGCGGATCTTGCCGTCGGCGATGTCGTAAAAGCGGTTGAGCAGGTTGGTGATGGTCGTCTTGCCCGCGCCGGTTGCGCCGACGAACGCGACCTTTTGACCGGGCTCCGCAAAGAGCGATACATCGTGTAGCACGGTCTTCTCCGGCTCGTAGCCGAAATCCACGCTTTGCAGGCGAACATCGCCCGATAGCTGCGTGTAGCGCACCGTGCCATCCGCCTGCGGCTGCCGCCAGGCCCAGAGTCCCGTGCGTTCCGCGCTCTCCGTCAGCACGCCGTCCGCTTCCGTCACGTTGACGAGCGTCACGGTGCCTTCGTCCGATTCCTGCTGTTCGTCCAGCAGGGCAAACATGCGGCTTGCGCCAGCAAGGCCCATGATGACCGCGTTGAGCTGCTGCGACACCTGGTTGATGTTGCCGGAGAATTGACGCGTCATGTTCAAAAACGGAACCACGATGCTGATGCTGAACGCTAACCCCGAAATGCTGAGATTCGGCGATTTCGCAAGGAGAAACGCGCCGCCCGCCATGGCGACCATGACGTAGATCAGGTTGCCGATGTTCATGATGACCGGCGCCAGGATGTTAGCAAACGTGTTGGCCTTCTCCGAGTCGTGAAACAGTTCGTCGTTGACTTCGTCGAAGCCCGCTTTCGCCTCATCTTCATGGCAGAAGACTTTGATGACCTTTTGACCTGCCATCATCTCCTCGATGAATCCTTCGGTCTTGCCAATCGCTTTCTGCTGCCGCATGAAGTACTTCGCGGAGTTCCCGCCGATCTTTTTCACCACGAGCAGCATTAACGCCACGCCAACGAGTACCACTAGCGCCATCCAAACGCTGTAATAGAGCATGATGGAGAAGAGCGTGACGACCATGACGCCGGAGGCGAGGAACTGCGGCAGGCTCTGTGAGATCAGCTGGCGCAGGGTGTCGATGTCGTTGGTGTAGTGGCTCATGATGTCGCCGCGCTCGTGCGTATCAAAATACTTGATCGGCAGATCTTCCATATGACCGAAGAGCTGCTCGCGCATCTTCTTCAGTGCGCCTTGCGACAGGATAGCTCCTGCGCGCGCATAGGCAAACGAGAGAACGAGGGAGAACGCATAGAGCCCGGCGAGGATCATGGTCAGCCTTATGACCTTCGGTCCGATCACGGCCCAGCCCGCACCCGCGTTTTGCTCCAGCACGGCGATGATGTTCTGCGTGAACACCGCGGGAATCGCGGAGACGATGGAGGAGAGGATAATGCAGACAATCACTGCGGGCAGCGCGACGGGGTAGTACGAAAGCAGCATGCGAAACAACCGCTTCATCGTGCCTTTCTGATAGGTATTCTTCGGCTTCATTCCTCGTCACCTGCCTTGTTCTGAGACTCGTATACTTCGCGGTAGACCGCGTCTGTTTGTAGCAATTGCGCATGGGTGCCGACGGCGGAGATGCCGCCTTTATCCATCAGCACGATGCGATCCGCGTCCATGACGGAGGCCACGCGCTGGGCGATGATGATCTTCGTCGTCTCCGGTAAAAAGCTCGCGAGCGCCGCACGAATCTTCGCATCCGTGTGGGTATCCACCGCGCGTGTCGAATCGTCGAGAATCAGGACGCGCGGTTTCTTCAGCAGCGCGCGGGCGATGCAGAGGCGCTGCTTCTGCCCGCCGGA
>JBDKRF010000421.1:0-9088 GCA_039683525.1 Clostridiaceae bacterium | reverse complement strand
TCCCGTGTGTTCCCGTTTTCAATTAGCGCTATTTCTTCGGTGTCGGTGTGGGCGCCGGGGTTGCCGCGGGCGAGGGCGTCATGCCCAGCTTCGGCGTGAGCAGCGGCGTTGGGCTTGGCGACGGCGTCGGTACATAGACCCACTCCGGCTCGATGTAGTCATAGACCTTGCGAAGGCCTATATCCGTGTGCATGTGCCGGTTTCGGTCGTTCTCGGTGAGCATGAAGTGCATCGCGTCGCAGGTGGTCTCATAATAGAAGCCCCACTCAAATCCCGCGCGGTAAAACGCCAGCTCGTAGAGCAGATAATTCACGATCGTGTTGGGCACCTTCTTGTAGCTTGCGGGATAGTCGCCGTCGTAGGTGAAGTCGTAAAACCGGATTCCGCTCTTATCGGTCTTGATGCCGTTGTACGTCAGGTGGTTGCGCACGTCGCCGCCGATCAGGTCGTGATTACCGGGCTTGTTGCTGTTGGGGTAGAGATTGTCGTTGACGTCGATCGCTGTGCCCAGAGTGTGATGGCTCAGGTACTCGAGATTGGTTTGAAAGCGCGGCACGTAGGATGCGTGCTTTTCCATCAGATCGTTCAGCAGCATAACGGTGCCTTCGACAACCCTGTGCGAGTGCTGGTTGAGCAGCGACACGCGCACATAGGTGCTCTTGAGGTAGTGATTTGCTGCCTCAAAATTGGGCACCGCGCTGACGTTGACGCGGCCAAGGCTCGAAACAACGATGTGCGCGTTGCGCCAGCCTTCGTCGGTGGCGATGCCGCGCCCGCCGCCGATGTAGTACGGGAAGAGAAACGACTTTGTGTCTCCGTGGAAGAACTCCAGCGCATCCAGATAGTTGTCGTCAAACTTATTCTGTGTCAGTGTATACGGCTTGAGGATCGCGATGTTGCAGTTCACATGCACCAGCGCCACCGGAACGGGCTGCGAAACGCTTGTCGCCGTGAGCGTAAACTGATATTGCCCGGCCCGGAGGGAACGAATATCAAACTTCTGATCCAGCGATTCGAGGGCTTTCGTAGTTAGGGAATAAGCGGTAATGTTTTGCTCCGGCAGGAACATGACGCTTTGTTTGATCCGCGCGCCGACGCCGCTCGCGGGGGCTATCTCCGCGGTGACACTCGTGAGCGCGCTACCGCTATAGATCGAGCCATGCAGGTTGAAGTCCAACCCCTGCTGCAGCACGCTGCCTTCCTGAATCATCGGCACCTCGGGACAGGCTTGAAACTGAATGCCCTCGTTGCCGACCGGCAGTTGCGTACCGCCGGATGCGGCGCTCAGCATCGCGATGGTCGCTTTCTTGAGAAATCCCTGTGTGGCGACGTGCGCCTCCGCCGTCGTCCAGAGATGCACCGCCGCGCTGTCCGTGCCCGCGCGAAGCATTCGGGCGGCGTTTGCCGCGCTGGCCTCGTTCAGCGGGTCGTTCATGGTCGCTTGTACGGCGGGAGCCTCCGCGCAGGCAAGGCGAGATAATACCTCTGCCTCGTCGATGCGCACCACCTGCGAAGGCAGCACGTAGCCGTAGTTGCCCGCCTCGGTGATCACATAATAGTAACCTTCCACTGCGCCGAGAATGCGAACCATATGCTCGCACTCCGTAGCGAGAATCTCGCTCTTTTCGCGTGAATCGGCAAGCAGGTAACAGTTGGCGGCCTCGATGCGGGCATAGCCCGAAACGCCGGTATTCGCAAGTCGGCTGTCGTGCGCGTCTCTGACGAGCACATATCCCGTATCGCCGGAGAATGTCGAGCGCACGTGATAGAACGCGGCGCCTTCGGGCGACTTGACTTCCGAGAGGATGATCAGCTCGCTGACATGGCGCGTTTGATCGTTTTTCAGCTTGATCTTGGTGGACTTTGTCGTGGGTTCGGGGTAGAGGAAGATCGCGGTGCCCGTCGAGATCAATCGGAGCGTCGGCAGGTCGGTCAGCAGGTTCTCGCGGATGCGCCGGCCGACATCGACCGGGACGAACTTACCCGCGGTCGTTGCCGATGCGGGAGAAGGCGAAGATTTCTGCACAGATGGCGTATTTTCAGGCGCGGGCGATGCCTCTGCTGCTGTTGTCTCGGCGCGCAAGGTTGGCGGCGCGGCAATCTCAAGCGGCGCGGAAAGCGCTGTGCCAGCGAGGAACAGAATAATGATGCAGTTGGGAACAAACCGGGATAACTTCATAGTACTCCTGAATCTGCGCGGAACAATTGCCGTGGTTGTATGTTTGTGTGAGCGGCAAGCTGCCGCCGGATGCTATCTAGTATACACGAGGAAACGTGAAAACTCAAAATTGTGGGAATATAAGCTTGGTGAACCGTAAAAAAAACGGGAGCGATTACCCCCGTTTTCGTCAGATCGAAACTTTGATTAACCCTCGTCAACCGTCATGCGCAGCGCGTTGGTGTAGAGTCCCTGCAATTCCGGACGGAACCCGGCGATTAGTGTACCGCGGTAAAAATCCGTCACCGTTGTGGAGTGAATCACGCGCATACCGCCAAGGTATATCATGACGTGCGAAATGCGCGGCTCCGATTCGCCGATAAGGAACACCAGATCTCCGCGCTCCAACAGTGGGATGGTCGTTTCATCGCCGGAAGTCTTGGAGACATATTTCATCGTGAAGGTCTTGCCATTGTAATACAACACGTCCAAATGCGCGAGGCCGGACGCGGTCGTCTCGCGGAACTGCTTGCCGCCGCTCTTGATCTGCGTTGCGCCCGCGCGCCTGAGCGCCCAACCAACAAGGCCGGAGCAGTCGTAGCTCGCTTCACCCATGCGGCAGAAGTTGTTGTACGGTGTGCCGAGGCGGTCATACGAGGAGGAGATCATGCTCTCGATCAAGAACGCCTTATCGTCGGTAACCTCCGGCTGAATGCGCCGCGCGGAGTCCAGATACTGCCAAATGGGCGAGGTGCTGAGCTGGGTGACCGTCTCCACCTGCCCGTTTTTAACCCAGAGCATGCTGTCTTTGCCAAGATAGATGCCACAGGCGGTGATATAGCCGGAGTCCGGCCCGCGCAGCACCACCTCGTAAGTCTCCACCTCAGCGGTATCGTTGGGGCCGTACTCGGAAAAGAACAGCAGGTCTCCGCGCTCCAGCTTGGAGCCGCGCGCAACATGCGCCCATTGCGTCGGATGATCCTCATAATAAGCTAGGTTGCCGCAGGAATTCCAGAGCTTAAAAAGAGAGGAATTATACACGTCTTCGCGATACCCGATGGGGTACTGCAAAAGGTCGGACAAGTCCTTCTGGAAAAACTGATAATAACCGGGGTTAAAATAGACGCCCAGATGGGTGAGTCCGTCGTAGATCAACGACTCCGTCGAACTGGCGTCTTTTTGACCCTGCGCGTAGGTGATGAGGTTTTCTATATCAAACGGTTCCTCCGTCTGCGGGGTTACGCCAGAAGCGAGATATGCCTCCAGCGTCTTGTTGTCGATGAGCTTGAGCTGATCGGGTTTCACAAAGCCGCAGTTGCCGTCCTCGGTGATGACATAGTAGAAATCTTTATACATGCCGAGGATGCGGGCAACATGATAACTCTCCTGCGAGAGAACCGTGCTCTCCAAGTCCGGCGATTTCATCATGGAGCAGCCGGGGATGATCATCATCGCGTAACCGGTAACGCCGCTGAGTGCGAGCTTGCTGTCACGCGTGTCATGGGCAAGCACATAGCCCGTTGCGTCCATGAACGCGGCCTTGACCTGGTAAAACAGCTTTCCGTCGGTGGACGTGACTTCCTTGAGCACGATTAGGTCGCTAATGGCGCGGTCGGTGGTGCGGTTGACCAGTTCGGTGCTATCGCTGGATTTATCGGCCTGCGTGTAGAGATCGATGGCTCCTGCAAATGAAACGAGCCGCAAGGTTTCGATATCGGTCATGAGATTATCGCGCACGCGCTGCCCCAGATGATCCACCGGCTCCGGCGTGGGTTCGGGCGTCGGGCTTGCGGTTGGCTCCGGCGTGCCTGCAAGCATCACCACATGCGGCGTTGCGCTCTCGACGACAGGCGTAGGGGATGCCTCCGCCTCTTTGCTGCCTGCGCATCCTGCGAGCAGAAGTGAGAGGAGAAAACCAAACCCGAGCACGTATTTAAGATGAGAGGAACGCTTCATAAACCCTCCGGTGATTTAGCAACGCGGTTGCCGGGGATGATCAGGCGATGGATCGCCTGTCCTGCTATTTGTATCAGTATACACAAGCAGGGGGAGAAAAGAAAGAAACCTTCGATGGCAGATACCCTTTTACGCGAAAGAACCGTTCCCTGTGCGGCGTTTGCCGGGCGCGAAAGAACGGAACACGCGTTTTGTTACATGCTGTTACATTGGGCATGGCGTATTGTTACATATTTTGGGATTGATGTAGCAAGTCAACACGTTGTGTTCGGTGTCTTGCTCAAAAAACGCAGCATGATTCGCTGATCAAGCGCCTCAAGTAACAGGCTGCTCCCCGGAGAGCAGCAGGTTGGTGAAGTAGAGTCCGCCGGTATCGTTGAGGTGGTCGCTGTTGAGGAACAGATCATGGCGATCCTGAAATCTTGCGTCGCGGGAGAAGTCGAGGTATTCAATCTGCTGATCCGCTGCGAAGTTCTTGAGAAACGATTGCTGAACCGCAAGGAACTCTGCGGGGACAAGGTCGTTGTACTCCCGCAAAAACGGCGTGGTGATCAAAATCGGCGTAACGGAATGCGCCTTGCACACGGATACGATCTGCTCCAGACTGACGATTGCCGTTTGGTTGAGCACATAGGTTCCGTCTTTTTCAAAATCCAGAATGTGCCGCTCGACCGCGTTCAGCGCATCGTCTTTTACATCGATCATATCAGCCGTCTGCTCGCCCGCTTCCACAAACTCGTCCTTCTTCCAATGCGTTGCGCGCCAGCTGGGCACAAAGAGCCCGGGCAGCTTGACGCTGATCCACTCGCGCCAGGAGAAGTCGAGGATCAGACGCGGCGGCAAAAAGTAGTAATAGCGGCGGTTTAGGGAAAGAAAATCGCTTCGCGTGGTGGAGTCGCTGAAAAGCGAAGGATACGTCACTGGAATATAGAGTCTGGAGCCTTTGTTGAAGCGGTCGATATAGTTTTCGAGCACGCGCTCATCCTGCGCCAAATCCTGCGAACCGTTTGCCATATTCAGGGCGGAGAGCTCCGGATGATCGGTATAGATGAATGCGCTCTGCCCGTGGCTGTTACCGAGGTTTCCGATGTCAATCTTCGCCGGCGCGTTGCGGAAGCGATCGATATAGGTCGGAACCATGCCGCCCTTGACGAGAATAAACGCCAGATTGGCAGCCCCGGCGATGACCGCGCAGATCACGACCAGAAGAAGAAGTTTTTTCAAAAACTGTTTCATGCGCACTCCTTAAAACTGGAAGTAGATGAACTCTGCGCCGCCGCCCGTTCCGGGAAAGAACAGGATAAACCAGATCATCGTCAGGTAGATCGCCCAGCGGAACACCGGCTTCCAGCGGGACATGGCCTGAAACACATCCTGACGCTTGTTGAAGAGATCAAACAGCGCGAGCATGGCGACCGGCAGGAGGCGAACGAGGATATCATACCGATCCAGCCCCAGTATGCTTGCCGCATACTCCACATACTTGATCGGCGAGCCGATGCCGACGAACATGTGACTTAGCCCATAGAACGCGTCCGAAAGCGTATTGGCGCGGAAGAACACCCACGCAAAGCAAACCAGCGCGAAAGTGAGCAGTATCTGCGCCGCGGACTGAATCTTGCTCGCAAACCTGCCTTTCTTCGGCAGTGCCGTTTTGTTTTTACCGGCACGCCGGATCAGGGTTTCGACGACGACATAGAATCCGTGCAGCGCGCCCCAGAATACAAACGTCCAGTTTGCCCCGTGCCAGAGCCCGCTGAGCAGGAAGGTGATCATGAGGTTGATGAGCACGCGGGGAAGCTTCTTGCGGTTGCCGCCGAGCGGAATATAGACATAATCTCGAAACCAGGTCGAGAGCGAAATATGCCAGCGGCTCCAGAACTCGCGCACGCTCCTGGAAAAATACGGACTGTCGAAGTTCTTCATGAGCTGGACGCCAAGTAGCTTAGCCGAGCCTACCGCGATGTCGGAATAACCCGAGAAATCGCAATAAATCTGAAACGCAAAGAAGACCGTCGCAACGATGAACGACAAGCCCTGATACGCGGATAGATTTCCATAGACGGTGTTGACGTAGACGGACAGCGTGTCCGCAATGACGACCTTTTTAAACAACCCCAGCGCAATCCATTTAAGTCCGTCGCTTCCCTCGGCGTAGGTGAAGCTTCTCTCCTTGCGCAGCTGCGGAATCAGGTTGTCGGAGCGCTCGATCGGGCCCGCGACCAGCTGCGGAAAGAAGGAGACATACAGCGTGTAGTAGCCAAAGTGTTTTTCAACGGGGATCACGCCGCGATAAACGTCGATGACATAGCTCAATGTCTGGAAGGTGTAAAACGAAATGCCGACGGGGAGAACGAGTTTCAGCGTCATATCCTGCACCGGCAGAGAGAACGCGCGAAGCAGCGCGGTGACGGATTCGCTGAAAAAGTCGAAATACTTAAAGAAGAACAGAACGCCGAAGCAGATGACCAGCGCGAGAACCAAAAACAGCTTTGGCAGCTTCGCCTTTTTTCCTTCCGCGTGGCGGAAGTGGTCGATCAATCGCCCGCTGGAATAGGATACGAGCGTCGTGAGCGCGATGAGCACCACGAGCTCCGGATTCCAGCTCATGTAGAAATAATAACTGGCAATCAGCAGCATGATCCAGCGGAAGCGATGCGGTAATAGCCAATGAAGCAGGAAGACAAGCGCCAGAAAAATGGCATAAGGAACCGAATTAAACAGCATGCGCGCATATCCTCCAACGTTTTAAAACAGTATCAAATTCGATCATACCGGATCAAGCGGAAAAAGGCAAGACAGAACGGGTACGATTCCGATGATGGGAAACAATCCGCTAAACGAGAGACGCGATCGCGCTGGCGGAGATGCATAAGCCCCGCCCTTCGTCGTTCATGCCCTCGGTCGTCGTCGCCTTGATCGAGACGGCGTCGGGGGAAACGTGCATGGCGGCGGACAGACGCGCCTGCATGGCGGCAGCGTATGGCTTGATCTTCGGCCGCTCACAGATGATCGTCGCATCGACATGCGAAACCCGCATGCGGTTCTCCCCGATCCGGCGCACAACTTCCTCCAGCAAACCGATGCTGTCCGCGCCTTTGTAGGCCGCGTCGGTATCGGGAAAGAGTCTGCCGATGTCGCCCATCCCCGCCGCGCCAAGGAGCGCGTCGATGATCGCGTGGGTGAGCACGTCCGCGTCGGAATGACCCAGCAATCCCTTCTCAAACGGGATCTCCACGCCGCCCAAAATCAGCTTTCGGCCTTCGACGAGGCGGTGCGTGTCGTAGCCCGTGCCATAGCGCGCATAGCTCGCAAGCGCGAGCTGCCAGTCTGCGCCCGTGGTGAGTTTCTGATTTGCCGCCTCGCCTTCGGTGTAGACAAACCGAGGCTCGTAGCCAGCGGCGATGTAGAGCGCGCAGTCGTCGGTCACACGGCTCAAATCACCCGTTTCGTAGGCGTGCTTGATGCGGTCGAAGCGGAACGTTTGCGGCGTCTGCATGCGGATGAGCTGGCTGCGATCGAGTGGCGTTACGCTTGCTCCGTTGAGTTGAACAATCGTGTCCGTGACCCTGCCCGCAACCACACCGCTGCCGAATGCCCTTGCACTGAGGATGCTCTCGTGTACGGTTTCGGGCGAGACCATGCAGCGCGCGGCGTCGTGAATCGCGACGATCTCCGCGTGTTCGATGGCGTCCAGCGCGTGTTTGACTGACTGCGCGCGCGTTTCTCCGCCTTCGACAATCTTGCTCGGCACGGGGCAGGTGAGGGACTCGACAAACGCGCGCGTCACAGGGGAAACGGTGAAGACGATCTCCTCCGCCCCGCCGGAAATCAGCGCGTCAAGCGAGCGCTCAATCGCGGTTTTTCCCGCGATGGGGGTCAGGAGCTTATCAAACCCCATCCGCGTGGAGCCACCCGCGCAGAGCAGGATGCCGACGATGCCCCTCATTTGTCCGCGTCTCCGCTGAGCACGGTATACATGCCCGCCGCGTCCTCTTTGTGTACGCTCTCCTTCAGGCTCTCGATGCGCACAAAAAGGTGCTTGCCGCCGAGCAGCAGATCCAGCGTGTCGCCTTCCTTCACCTCGGAGGAGGGCTTGGCGACCTTGCCGTTGATGCTCACGCGGCCCGCATCTGCGGCCTCGTTGGCGACGGTGCGCCTTTTAATGATGCGGGAAACCTTTAAATATTTATCCAAACGCATGTGATGTACTCTTTCTCGTTTCGTGATTTGGTCAGCGCTCCGCCATATCAGGAGCACGAAATCATGTTACGTTGGATCACTTTGATTGTCAAGGTTGACAACCCTGGCGAAAGCGTGTATTCTTGTTCGCATCACGGGGGCGTCCGGAGAACAGCCGGACTGAGAAGTACCCTTGGAACCTGTTGGGTCATGCCATCGAAGGAAAGTGATACATAATCGCAGCTTCTTTTTGATGGTCGTCTCACTGGCGACTATTTTTTTATGGAAAAAGGAGAAATCAACTATGGAGTTCAAACTGTTCAGTAAACTCGCCTCGCTCGAAGGAATCGAGCTGTACATGCTGCTCGGCGCGCTGGTCGTGCTGGGACTGTTGATCTGGGCGGTCGCGTCCTATGCCAAGCGCGCAAAAGCACAGACTGCGGCAACCGAAACAGAGATTGCGGGCAAACCCAGCCGCACGCAGGTGCTCGTCTACGGCGCGCTGTCCATCACGCTCGCGTTCGTGCTGAGCTATTTCAAGCTTTTCTCGCTGCCCTTTGGCGGCACGATCACGCTGCTGTCGATGCTGCCGATCTTCGCCTACGCCGCCTACTTCGGCCCGGTCAACGGCTTTACCGCGGCGTTTGCGTTTTCGCTGTTGCAGGTGATTCAGGGTGCGTACTTCGTGCATCCCGTGCAGTTCATCCTCGACTACTTTGTGGCGTTTACGTGCCTGGGGTTGGCGAGCTTCTTTCCGAAGAATCTCCCGCTGGGTTCCGCGGTCGGCGGCCT
>JBDKRF010000420.1:0-5069 GCA_039683525.1 Clostridiaceae bacterium | reverse complement strand
GAGCCGCATGATCAACATGCTGCCGGAGCAGATCTTCGCGGATATCATCGCGCAGGTCGGCCTGTATGCCGGTATCGTGATCGTTGTTTTGATCGCGCTGAGCATTCTGGCGCTCGTGCTCTCTTCGGATGGATACAAGCGTCGCAAGGCGGTTGCTCTTGCGCGCAAGAAAGCGCGTGACAACGCGACCAGTGCGCGCAAAAAAGCACGCGATGACGCAAGGAAAGCAGCCGAAGAGGAGAAGCGCCTCGCGGAAAAGCGCGCGCGCATAGCCGCACATAAAGCGAAGAAGCAAGCCGCAGCGGAAGCAGCCGCACAGGAAACCGAGCAGGAACGCGCTCGCGAAGAGAAGCGCGCAAAGAAGCGCGCCGCTGCGGAAGCGGCAGCTGCGCAGGAGCAACAGCAGAAAGCTCCTCAGAGCGCCCCGCGTGAAGCACGCCCGGTGCGCGCTGAGCAAGCGCAATCGCCGCAGAAGCAGGCGCCAAGACCCGCGCAGAGCGAACGCCCTGCGGGCAAACCCGCCAAGAAAAAGAACGTTCACGACGACACAGGATTTTTGGACGACTAAGGGTTTTGGGTGCGGCTGTAAATACTGCAATCTGTTTAGAGCGGTTGTCCTTCGGGGCGGGGACGTCGCGGGCGGATGATATCCGCCCCTACATCAGCTTTTGACGGGCAACCCATCATTCGAAGCTCGTTGATTTGGTTTAGCCTTAGATTTTCTTGTGCACGTGTAGGGGCGGATATTATCCGCCCGCACGAATCAAAATCGCTCAAACCGGAGAGTAATCGCAAATTGGACTTGCGCACACGTAAGAAAATTCGGCTGAGCGGATATGACTATTCCGCGAGTAACGCATATTTCATCACAATCTGCGTTACGAATAAGTATGCTTTATTATGGGATATGAGTGTCGAAACAATTCTTCCTGATCATCCGCCATTATCGCAAACGGGACAAATCGTTGAGACAGCAATCCAACAAATTCCTGTATATTACAAGCATGTAATCGTTGAAAAATTCTGCATCATGCCCGATCATGTGCATCTCCTGATGTTCCTGACGCCTGATGAAAGTGAAGGATCGACATCTAAACCGACCTTATCAACCGTGATCGGATCTCTGAAGCGTTGGGTTACTAAGCAAGTTGGATACTCAATCTGGCAGAAATCATTTTACGACGAGATCATTCACGATGATGTTGGATACCAAGAGGTTTGCCAATACATTGCTGAAAACCCAACAAAATATAAAGAGGATCGTGTCATTTCTTAATAATGAATAGCATTCACTTGAACGGTCAGCGTTCATTATTGCTTGATCCTCCACATGTAGGGGCGGATATCATCCGCCCGCAAGAACCGGAATCACGCAACTAGGAAACTTGCACATGTAGGGGCGGATATCATCCGCCCGCAGAAACCGGAACCACGCAACCCGGATCTGTGCACAGGTAGGGGCGGATATCATCCGCCCGAAGGAACCGGAACCACGCAACCCGGATATGTCCACGTGTAGGGGCGGATATCATCCGCTCGCACTTAGTTGTATTGCAACCCTCAAAATAGAACAAAAGATGGTTTGAGACAACACATGACACACTATGAACGCGCCGTCGCGGAAAAGCTGGAAAAGCTTCGGCAAAAGCCGCACGTGCGCATCCTCGCAATTGAAACCTCCTGCGATGAGACCGCAGCCGCCGTGATCGAAAACGGGCGGAAGGTTTTGAGTAACGCGGTGCATACGCAGATTCCGCTGCATGTGCCGTTTGGCGGCGTGGTGCCGGAGATCGCCTCTCGCAGCCACGTGCAAAAGATCGGCTCTGTGGTGCGCCTTGCGTTGGAGGAGGCAAGTCTTTCGCTGGCGGAGCTGGACGCGGTCGCCGTGACCAACGGGCCGGGCCTCGTCGGCGCGCTGCTCGTAGGCCTTAGCTACGCGAAAGGGCTTGCGTATGCGGCAGGGCTGCCGTTTTTAGGCGTACATCATATCGCCTCGCATATCGCGGCGAACTACCTGAGCTATCCGGAGCTGGAGCCGCCGTTTACATGCCTCGTCGCTTCCGGCGGGCACAGCCACATCATTCTCGTCGAGGATTACGACCGCTATCGCCTTATCGGGCGCACGCGGGACGACGCGGCGGGCGAGGCGTTTGACAAGGTGGCACGCGTGCTGGGGCTCAGCTACCCCGGCGGCCCGAATCTCGAAAAGCTCGCGCGCGAAGGAGATCCCTCACGCTATCGCTTCCACTCCGCGTTTAACGAAGGAGAAGGGTTCGATTTCAGCTTCTCCGGCATCAAGACCGCGGTGGTCAACCGCATGCACAATGCCGAGCAGGCGGGTGAACCGATCGATCGCGCGGATCTTGCCGCCTCGTTTCAAAAGACGGTGGTGGATATCCTCGCGGAAAAGTCCGTCCGTGCAACAAAAGCGCAGACGGGCGAGGCGGGAACCAAGCTCGCGCTTGCGGGCGGTGTCTCGGCAAACCGTGCCCTGCGCGAGGCGATGCAATTGCGGGCAACCGCAGCCGGCATCGCGTTCTATTGCCCGGACTTTCAATATTGCACCGACAACGCGGCGATGGTTGGCAGCGCGGCATACGGAAAACTCATGCGCGGAGATCTGGACAAGCTCTCGCTCAACGCGGTTCCGTATCTTTCGATCGAGGAGCAGCCGGAGCAGGCGGTATAGCGAATCCATCATCGAGTCAAATAGTGGTAAAACATGAGCGTGCAGAAATAGCACGCTTTTTTCGCATCTTGTACGCAAAACAGGGCCCGTGTAACACAGCAACAAAAACGGAAAACGAACGGATGAGAAATCGGTTTCCGGTGGGGGAAAACAGATAAAAAACTCGCAATTTTTCTGGGAAAATCAAGAGAGCAATCAGGGTTGCCGCGTTGTTTTGATCGTGAAGCCTGCAAAAAAACGCGGTCATAGTTGCGCCATATTTGCATAGCGAATGAGTGTTGTGCTCTCTATTCTTATAGTTTTTCTCCACAGTCGATAGGCGATATTCAAGGTGCATCTTGTGGAAAACTTCGGAAAAACGCGCAAATCAACGACAAAATCTGTGGATAACTATGTGGATGATGTGGATAGACTCGTGAATATACACCAAAAAGCGAAGAATATCTATACAAGGACTTTTTACCACGCGCCGTGAACCACTGCATGGATGTTTGGACACAATTGCAAAAATCGGCGGCAAATAGCGCCGCGTATGGGAGACGCGCCCGCAGGGACGGAGCGTTTTTGAAAATGAAAACATATAGACAAGCGGACTTATCGATGGTTGCGAATGCTGTATGTAGGAATCACGGTTATGTTTGCGTGCGATTCCGGAAGAAACCATGTAGAACTGCGCGTATCCGCGAGAACGTTAAAAAAAGCGCCCGATGATTCGGACGCAGATAGTCGATCGGTTTTTATAGCGCTACGCTCATTTTTCCGAACTCTTTTTAGCTGGAATAGCCTCGCTCGGTTCTTCCACCGGATACTCCAAAACCGGCTGGTTCGCGAGCTGCTGCGCGGCCTCGTGCAGGGCGTGCTGCTTCTGGATGCGCTGATAGAGGAGTAGGCCGATACCGGAGACGATTGCAGTTGCCGCATAGATGATGATCGCGAGGCCGTATTTCTCGATGCCGAGCGCGTTGCCGCTGATGGTGCTGGTAACGATGGAGGGAATGCGCGCGATGCTGGTGAGTACGATCCATGGCAGCAGGCGGATCTTTGTCAGCCCCGCGAGGTACGTTAAAAGATCCTTCGGGGTACCGGGGATTAAGAAGAGCACAAACGCAGCTGCGTTGAGCTTCTTTTCATCTTGCAGGTACTTGATGGAGTTGATCTTATCGCGCGGGAAAAACACCTCAACTGCCTTGATGCCGATCTTTCGCACAAAGAGGAACACGATCGTCGTGCCGATGATGGCTCCGATCCAGACAAGGAGCGTCCCCCAGAGCGTGCCAAAGGCGTAGCCCGCGGCGAGCTCAAACGGTTCACCTGGAATGAACGCGATGATGACTTGCAACGCCATGAGGCCGACGAACAGCACGCGACCCCAGACGCCGCGCGCTTCCACCCAAGTGCGAAACGCGGCGGGATCGCCAAGTGTCTTGACGATTGGGCCGCCGACGAACACCGCAAGCAGCGCAAGCACGAGAAAAAACACCGCGATCGAGGCGATGGCGGCGATCTTTTGCCCGCGCGATGCGGGCGGCTTTGGTTGAGACGTTTCCGTTTTCTGCATACGCTGAGTATAGCGGAAATGAGTGTAGAAAACCACGCGATGGTGGCAACATTTTTGTGAACGCTACTGAATATTTCGCCGCGATGTTACAATTCCATCCGTTTTGCAAAACATCGTGTCAAACCAGAAACTTGTTCTTTTCAAACACGCGAAAACCAGATAGAATACGCGCATGGCTACTGTTTTATTGATCATCATCTATCTTGCGTTCATCAGCCTCGGCCTGCCGGACTCCATGCTCGGCGCGGCCTGGCCTGTTGCATTCGCGCAGCTTGGCGTTCCCGTGTCCTACGCGGGTTTCGTCTCCATCGGCATCACCATCGGCACGGTCGTCTCGAGCCTCGTCTCCGTCCGCGTAATCCGCAGATTCGGTACGGGCGGAGTCACCGCGGCCTGCGTTCTGCTGACGGCGAGCGCGTTGCTTGGAATCTCGTTTACGAAGAGCTTTGTCGTACTGCTCCTGCTCGCGATTCCCCTGGGGCTTGGCGGAGGAGCGATCGACGCCGCGCTGAATAACTACGTGGCGCTCCATTACAAGGCGAGTCACATGAGTTTTTTGCATAGCTTCTGGGGCGTGGGTGCAACCATCAGCCCGCTGATCATGTCGCAGTTTCTCAAGCAAAACGGAAACTGGCAGGGCGGTTATCGCTTCGTTTCCATCATACAGATGTCGCTTGCGGCTATCATGTTTCTCACGCTTCCTCTCTGGGGCAAGGTGTCGCATGCGAGCGCGGATGAGCTGCACGGAGGGCCGATTGAGATCGACAACCGCGCGGCAATCAAAAAGCGCGGCGCAATCTTCGCCGTGCTCTCGTTCTTCTT